>NZ_JBHIQZ010000003.1:0-139401 GCF_042196865.1 Bartonella sp. AC130YNZD | reverse complement strand
CTTGAGTGAATTCATATAAAATAATTGCAAGTAAACTATTGACTTTATTGTGTTTTTTGATATTATATCGGATAAACAGAGGAATTAGTATTAAGTAAAAATTGTATAAAAAAGCACATAAATGCCTCAAGTTCTGAGATCTATTGCAACATCGGAGGCTGACAAATAGGCAAAGTGTATGATAATGTCAGCTTATTTCTTCATAAGTGTAAAGATGATGGAGCTCAATAGATTTATCATTGTACCATTCACGAGCGCCAGAGTGAAGTGAGCTTTAAGAGATATTTCTTAAAACAAAGCCTGTAAAATGGCATTCTCCTCACACTGTATTCCTATTGAAATAATGATCACCTTGAACTCCGTGTGAGTTTAGATCTTCAGAGCTCATCTGCATAACATTTTAACGTGATTGTTATCCAATATTAAAATACTTCTAACATGATGTACAAACTATAAAGAAATTTGAAAATGTAAATATGAAATCTAAAATTTAACTCTAAGATACAATCTATCTTCATTCATATAAATATACAGTATACATTCTTAAACCTATAAGACTAAGAAAACCTAAACATTGATGAAACCTATAACCCTACCTGAGAAACAGTGACAATCATGTTAAATCAAATTGTCCGCAAGTGTATCTCATTGAAAAAAACAATATCTTATCTGGACGGCACATATAACATCTTTTTATACGAAAAAACTATAAAGAAGTAATTCGTTATGAATCACAGCTTCCAAGACAAGAAGATATTTTCCACCTCTTGTGCCATCTGTAAATTCTCATCATAAACAGATATCGTTTTTATTCTTCAATGTTTCATAAACTGTTCTAAATCGAATCCATCATGCCTTGTATCTAATCAAAATCGATCTTACCAAAGATCATGCTAAAAAACGTAATAATATTATTCATAAAAAATAAAAAAATCACAATAGATGTTTTTTGGCAATTTCACCAGCATTGCGGCTAATGCTTAAATCTAATCTAAGAAATAAAATATTCATTTTCAGAAAGATGAAAAGAAGCTCATAAAAAAGAGTTTTTGTAATCTGTTTCCTAAAGCATGTGATATAGTAGCAACACGCGGCAAGAATATGCAATGCTAAAGTTTCAACAATCAAAAGCAATTTTTACTGAAAAAAGAGAAAACAGCATCATTTTATACTAAAACAGTCAACAGAAAACGTTTAACAACAAAATAAACCAAAAAACATCAAAAAGGTTCGGGATTATACAGAAAAATAAGCTAATAGAATAAAAGGAAAACTCTCTAACTTTTTATAGCCTATAAATATCATTTAAACATGGTGATCCCGACAGGATTCGAACCTGTGACCCACGGCTTAGAAGGCCGTTGCTCTATCCAGCTGAGCTACGGGACCCAACTGATTATTTTCTCAATTCAAAATAGCATCTTCAATTCAATGTGTCCAAGAATGCTGCCGATCACTGCGAAAATTATCAGAATAAGAAATAGCACGTCGAATCGATGTATGTTTCTTTTCTACACGGTAAGAGATAGCATTCTTACGTGCAAAAGCAATCGCTTCTTCCTTCCTATTAAATCGAATCCTTACCTGATTATTCATATCAGACGTTGCCGTGTAGCCCATAAGAGGTTCAAGCATTTTTGCTTTCATTGGCTCATACTCTAGAATCCAAAAACCTGTATTCCCCTTACCTGACTGCATAGCTGTCTTAGCAGGACTATAAATACGTGCGATCATGCCTTTTTCCTTCAGATTACACAACACTTGGATGATAGTTTTCACCACACGTACCCAATTGGGTCATTCTCACACACTCAATCAAATATGGTCGGAGCGATAGGATTCGAACCTACGACCCCCTGATCCCAAATCAGGTGCGCTACCAGGCTGCGCTACGCTCCGCCATTTACATTTACTTGATGCACATTTCCTAAAATTTTCACAACAGAAGTGCAAGAGAAAAACACACTTTTTTTTAATTTTGTTGCATTTCTTTACAAAAAAGCACATTTTTTAATTTTTCCCCCTACTCAATAACAAATTTATTGACAAATAGTAGAAAATAACTTCCGTAAGAAAATCCAATCTATATTAAAAAATAACGAATTTCTCTATAAGTATTTCATAATTTTTATCCTGTTTTAATCAAGCTCTCATTGTATCAAAACACATTCCACAGATACAATTTTAGAAAAAAATGACTTAAATATCATAGAAAAACTTTCCCAAAGAGAACATAAGCCAAAAAATTCAGCTGTATTAAGCTTTTTCCCCCTCTTTTTCTATCTTCCCAGAGACTCTTTTATTAAAAATTCTAGAATCTTCTACAATCCAAATCCATAAACAACAAACATTTTTTCAAAGCACAAAGGTTTTATTATAAATAAAATAAAGCGCTCTTTTTAGAAAAATTTTCAAATACGAAGATGGTAAGAATTCAACATCATACAATAAAATCTCAAAGCTATTTAAAATAAAAACACGATAAGAGTAAAAAATACTATTTTTTACTCTTATATAGATATCCAAAAAGAAAAAAATTTAAATGACTTGTCTTCCACATATTGAAACGATAATAGAAGGACAGAATAAGTAAGCCATGATAAGGAGTATTTACGGATTTCTTCTATTTAAAACTTCAGCAATAACAGCACGTGTTATTTTTCTTTTTCTTTGTAATGCCAACTGATCAACAGAATCAATAACACGCTTCAATGAAAATAAAGAACGTTCACAACGGCTTACAAGATAATAAACCGTATCTGGATGTACAATAAGTTGCCTATCGGAAAAAAGCTTAAATGCAACAGCTGTTAACAATGCATCATCAGGCTGATTAATTTCAACGAACATCACCGAATTAAGACGACTTTTTAGATCATTTAACATTAAATTCCAAGCGGAAGGAAGTGTTTGTGCCGTCATCAATAAAGTAGCTTGTCGTGCATCAAGATTTGCTTGCTTAATACTGTTAATTAAATGAAAAAGTTCTGTCTCATTGATTTCACCTGTATCAATATCCTCTATTAAAAATGATCTGCCTAAAGAAGCCATAGTAACAGCCTGATCAAGTTCATTGTGCTGAATCCTGAAAGCATCTGCTTTTTGGAGCCATATATTAGAAAAATGCGTTTTTCCAGATCCTTCTTTACCAACCAAAACTGCAATAGGTAAGCTCCAATTGGGCCAGTGATCAATAAGCTGAAAAGCCATACGATTGCTTTCCGTTACCACTAAATCCTCAAATTGAAAAATCGGATCATAAGGAAAATTTAAAGATAATTGCGTTTCACGCCCATTCATTTTAGCGGCTCCGAATTTCCGCTTCGCGAATACATCTGAGAACTCAGATAAGTATGAAGAGCAAAACGAACTAAAACGCCAACAGCCGCTGCCGCAGGAACAGCAACAAGCATACCAGTAAAACCAAAGAGTGAAGAAAAAGCAAAAAGTGAAAACATCAACCATACAGGATGTAATCCCACTGATGAACCTACAAGCTTGGGTTGAAGAATATAACCTTCAATAAATTGACCAATTAAAAAAAGTGCCATCACAACAATGATTCCCCCCCAATTATTGGGATAAAACTGGACCCATGCAATACCAACAGAAAGGACCAAACCACTCATTGTGCCGATATAAGGAATAAAGCTAATAAGACCAATAAACATACCAATCAAAAGACTAAAATTGAGTCCTGCAATCGTTAAACCAATAGCATAATAGCCTCCCAATATGAGACAAACTGTTCCTTGTCCACGAACAAAGCCTGCAATAGCTCTATCCATTTCATGAAAAATACTACGGACGGTTTCAAGATGATCACGCGGTATTAACGAATCGATTGCTGTTACCATACGTGGCCAATCTAATAACATATAAAATGCCACCACAGGTGCCACAACAAATAGGCTAACGATATTAACGATTGACTTTCCTGACTTTAAAAGTGAATTCAAAAGAGACGTAATAAAATCCGAACCTTCGCCCAAAAATCCTTTAATATTATTCCGTAATTCATTTGGATCACTTCCAAAATAGCGCCTTAACCAATCAAAATCATGCTCAACAAAAAAGGTTTGAATACGATTAATATAAACAGGTAAACCATCACTCATAAATTGCTGTATTTGCCAACTAATAACAGGAATCAAAATAACTAAAGCAGCAACAAAGGTAATAACAATAAATAAGGTAATAAGGACAGTCCCAAACACACGACGAATACCAAATTTTTCAAGTAATTGAACAATGGGATTGAGAAAATAAGCCAACACAATCCCTGCCACAAAAGGAAGCAAAATCGATCCAAAAACAAACATAAAAAGAATGAAAAAAATCAGCGTACCAAGCCAAAAAAAGATTTGTCTTTTCATATTATTCGGCAACGGTAATTGAGTATACGCTGGCACATAAGTCTTATAACGATCACGAGATGTATTCTCACTCACTTTCTTTCTCATAAGTTGCCAAGAAGACTGTTCGTGATTATCTGATATCTTGCTCATAAAATATCCTAAAAAAATCTTCACAAAAAATTATAAACAACTTCAAAATAAGGTACAAGAAAAGTTGCTTATTTTCTTATCAATATCTCTTGCAGAGAGAACTCTATCATGGCATTGCATAATATCAAAACCTGATTTTCCATTAAAGGAAGGCTCCAATGAGCAATCAAGATCTTACAAATAATAAATCCAAGGCTGGGGATAAATCCAAAGCTGGTCTTACCTACGCAAAAGCCGGTGTAAACATCGATATGGGTAATGCTATGGTAGAAAAAATTAAACCCTTTATACGCGCGACAAAACGAGCCGGAGCAGATGCAGAAATTGGCGGGTTTGGTGGCCTTTTTGATTTAAAAGCAGCTGGCTTTACAGATCCTATCCTAGTAGCAGCCAATGATGGTGTGGGAACAAAATTAAAAATTGCCATTGAAGTGGGGCACCATAACACTGTAGGTATTGACCTTGTAGCTATGTGTGTCAATGATTTACTCGTACAAGGAGCTGAACCTCTCTTTTTTCTGGATTATTTTGCAACTGGAAAGCTCGACCCTGAACAAGGTGCTGCGATTGTTTCTGGTATTGCAGAAGGATGTAAACAAGCCGGTGCTGCTCTTATTGGAGGAGAAACTGCAGAAATGCCAGGAATGTATGCAGAGGGAGATTATGATCTAGCCGGTTTTGCTGTAGGAGCATGCGAACGCAGCAAGCTACTCCCTTCAAAAGATTTGATAGAAGGTGATGTTATATTAGGTCTAAGCTCCTCTGGAATTCATTCCAATGGCTTTTCGCTTGTTCGACGAATCATCCAGCAAAATTATCTCAAATGGAATAACCCTGCCCCTTTTTCCCCCGAAAACAGCCTTGGTATAGCACTTCTTACACCAACACGCATTTATGTAAAATCGCTTCTTCCCATCATGCGAAAATATGAAGGGATTAAAGCTCTTGCTCATATTACGGGTGGAGGCTTTCCTGAAAATATTCCACGTGTCCTTCCATCTTCTCTCTGCGCTGAAATTAATCTTTCTACCATCAATGTTCCAGCAGTATTTTCATGGATTGCCAAACAAGGTAAAATAGAAGAAAGAGAAATGTTAAGAACATTCAATTGTGGTATTGGCATGATCATTATCGTAGCACAGCATGCAGCTGAAACAATTACACAAGCTCTTGAAAGAAAAGGAGAAACTGTAACTCCCCTTGGCATTTTAACAAAATGCCAAGATCAAAATAAAGGAATACTTTATAAAGGGGTACTGCATTTATGAAAAAAAAAATTGTCGTTTTTATTTCTGGTAATGGGTCCAATATGGTCGCACTTGCTCAAGCTAGTCAACAAAAAGAATATCCTGCTGAAATCGTCGCGGTTATTTGCGATAATCCGCGCGCAAACGGTATTGAAAAGGCGCAAAACCATAACTTACCTATTCATATTGTTGATCGTAAAATTTACAAAACAAAAGAAGAGCATGAAGAAAATATTTTTACGATTTTAGATCAATATAAACCGGATTTTCTCTGCTTTGCAGGGTATATGCGTCTTATCTCACCACGTTTTGTAAAACTTTATGAAGGACGAATTTTAAACATTCATCCTTCTCTTTTGCCTTCATTTAAAGGCTTAAACACACATGAAAAAGCTTTACAAGCAGGTGTAAAAATCACGGGTTGCACTGTTCATCTTGTTACAGAAGACATGGATGCAGGAAAAATCCTTGCCCAAGCAGCCGTTCCAGTCTATCCCCATGATACTGCTGAGTGCTTAGCACAAAGAGTTCTTAAAGTAGAGCATAAACTCTACCCCGAATCTTTAAAAGCATTTATTGAAGGAAAGAGCAAAATAATAGATACGCAACAACAGCTTTTATCTTTTTGAGTGTATCAACAATCTATTAATCAGCATATTTCAATGCTTTACACATAGTTTTTACTCAGTTTCTACAATTGAAAATCTCTATGAAATGTTGACATAATAGAGTCCATCTCTTCATAAATTTTTGCACAAAATATGTGGTGTTTTTGAATTTTAGTTCATTTTCAAAATTCTTCTTTATTCAGTTCTATGACATTATCATAAACACTATTTATCAAAATACTCTCGTATTTCGCCTAAAAAATCTTAAAATACGCAATTTTCTATTGCATAATTTTTTGCTCATGACGAAAGTGTTTCTTTAACTGTTAGAGCTAACTGTTTGAGTGTAAAAGGTTTAGATAAAAAACCAAAAACAGCATCTTGTGGAAGATTTTTAGCAAAAGCATCTTTTGCATATCCAGAAACGAAAAGAAATTTGATACCAGGATAGTTTTTACGGACTTCCTTCAATAAAGTGGGCCCATCCATTTCTGGCATTACCACATCGGAAACAATAATATCAACATCTCCTTTTTGTTCCTCAAGAATAGAGAGTGCTTCCACCCCACTTGCTGCCTCTAAAACCGTATATCCTCTCATTTGAAGAGCTCTTACCCCCCCCATTCTGACCGCATCTTCATCTTCAACCAATAAAACAGTCGCAGATCCTGTTAAGTCTATATTTTTATCTTTCTCTTCATCTTTTTCAATCTTTTGAGAAATTTCTCCTTTTATATTGGGGATATAACGGGGAAGAAAAATATGAAATGTTGCTCCTTCACCTTCTTTACTTTCACAATAAATATACCCACCGCTCTGCTTGATAATTCCATAAACCATTGATAAACCAAGTCCTGTTCCTTTTCCAACTTCTTTTGTTGTAAAAAATGGCTCAAACATTTTTTCTTGTATAGCAGCAGATATACCAGCCCCTGTATCTGAAATAGTCAATTGCACATACTCGCCAATTGCTAATCCAAGATGATTAAATTCAGCACTTTGTTGCTTTGTAATATTATTTGTCGCAATCGTAACAATACCTCCATCTAACATGGCATCACGCGCATTAATAACCAAATTCATAATAACACGCTGAAAAGATGCTTGATCAACTTCAACGCTCCACAAATCTCTTCCATGGATAATTTTTAACTGAATATTATTCCCCAAAAGTGGTAAAATAAGATTGCGGATATCTGATAAAAATTCAGTAAAATCAATTTCTTCAGGTCGAAGTGTTTGCTTTCTAGAAAACGCTAACAATTGCTGGACAAGAGCAGCTGCACGATTAGCATTGTTTTTAATATTGATCAGATCAGCATGAGCAGGATCAGAACTACGATGCGTATTTAAAAGAAGATCACACGACATTAAAATTGCTGTTAAAACATTATTAAAATCATGAGCAATGCCGCCAGCCAATTGTCCTACAGCTTGCATCTTCTGACTTTGCATCATTTTATCTTCAAGAGTTTTTTGTTCGGTTGTTTCAATCACAGAGATAATAAGCAAATCTTGCAATGCATCACCGTGATAGGGCGGTACAGACATAATATGGAGCCGTAAATGGCATTCTTCATTTTTTTCTAAAACAGTTTCTAGAGAAACAAAATAATTTTTATTTGTCGCAATTCTCTGAAAAGAACGCTCTAACTGCACACAATCATGACGAGAAATAACATCATAAAAATTGACAGCTTTGTCCATACATCCCGTAAGTGATGAAAAAGCTTTATTCATATGAACCAATTGCCCTGCATGGTCCACCACAGCTATTGCAAAAGGACTCGCATCAAAATATTCTCCTAATATACTGGGTAATTTTAATTGATCATCTTCTTCTTTTTGTACTTGTTGTGGAATGATCACAATACGATAAATGGCCTCCTCTTCTAAGAGAGAAGAAACAGATATAAGACAATGGAATATTTTCTCACAAGTCGTGTATGAATTTAAACATAACGAAAACCTATAAGGTAAAGAGTAACCTGAACTTTGATATCTGTTGGTTTGCAAACAGATATCACTCCATGAGCTCTTAGCACCAACGCTATCAAATAACGAATCAAAATTATGTTGACCAATTGAGAAATTCGCTAAATCAATTGAGAACCATTCTGCAAAAGTCGCATTGGCATAAAGAATAGTTCCTTGTTTATTAACGGATACAAAACCAATAGAAGCTTGATCCAAGTGATTGATAGCCTCTTGAAGGTTCGAGAAAAAAACTTCTCGCGTTTGTTGTAAGTGCGAAATATCAGTAATACGCCAAAATAAAAGCTTTTTTTTCTGTTTTGTGATAGGTTGAACGGAAATATTATACCAAACAGATTTTTTTGGTGTAGAATCAGTAAAAATTGGCTGTTCTACTCTTAATTCCTCTTGCGCTGCAAGATTATTACAGGCTGCAACCTTTAAGCGGTACGAGAGTCCACCAGCTCCTGGAAGATCCGCAATAACCCTATAACAAGACACTTCAGGCTTATAGGTCAGAATTTTTCGATAGTTTTGATTAGAATAATAAACAAAACCAGAAAGATCAGAGATTACAATTGCATCATCGCTCCTATTAAAGATGCTAAAATCAAAATCTTCATGCAACCACACATGATATCTTAAAATTCCCATTCCACACAAAACGAGTGTTGCAACACCGATCATTGCTAGAATCAAAAAAGATATTGATATCACCTGTTGCAAATAGTTTTGTGTATAAAAAAAACCTAAAATACCCACAATGAAAAGAAAACCTAATACAAAAACAACACCAAAAATCACAACTCTCCGATGAAACGAAGACGCTGATCTTTCATTATTCTCAAAATCTTTATCCATCTCTCTTTGCCTTAGCTTATAGCTATTTCTTATGTCACAAAACTTCCTTTATATTCGTTGTTATGTTGTTATAAAGTATATGCTATGATATTATCTAAGATAAGCTCGCTTAATATTCAAAAGTTTATTTCTTACCATTATAAGTGAACCTTTTGAGGGTATGTTTATAAATTTATCTCAATAAAAAATAATATTTCCATCCAAAATGGGAGAAAATCTATGTATATCTGGTTATCAGAGCAAATAGGTGTATTTGCTGCAAACATAACGATAAGCTTTTTGCTTTTTATAATAACAATCGCAGCTATTACCGTAATTATCGTGTTTTTACGTCGCTTAAGTACGGGAAGATACAGCATTAATAGAAAAAAAAGTCTATCACGATTAGCATTATGTGAAGTAATTTCTATAGATCGGGCACGCCGCCTTGTTTTAGTCCGTTGCGATAATAAAGAACATTTGCTCCTTATTGGCGGATTAACAGATGTGGTTGTAGAATCTGATATTACTGGTACATCAAAAATACAAAAAAGAGAAACACACACACATCTAAATTCCGCCCTTCCAGAAAGAAACGATATATCGGATAAAAGTCCCTCTCCTTTTACGAATCAAGCGGTAAAAGATTCAGCCATCACCGCCGAAATTGAGGGGCGGCAAGAACCATCTTTATTCATTCCTACCCCTCAAAAATAAAATATACAATTTTATCACCACGAATTTCGTTTGTTTATCATCTCAATAACCTTAATCATCGCGATAAACTCTTTCACGTCGTTCATGACGTTCTTGCGCTTCCAATGACAAAACGGCTATCGGCCGAGCCTCAAGACGCTTTATACTAATGGGTTCGCCGGTTTCTTCACAAAAACCGTATGTCCCATTATCAATGCGCTCTAAAGCAGCATCTATTTTTGAAATAAGTTTCCTCTGACGATCACGAGCACGTAATTCGATTGTACGATCAGTTTCACAAGAAGCCCGATCAGTCAAATCGGGCTGACCAACATTCTCTTCCTGCAAATTTTCCAAAGTCTCACGAGCTTCTTTTAATATATCATTCTTCCAAGAAACCAATTTAGCACGAAAATACGCCTTTTGCCGCTCATTCATAAAAGGCTCATCTTCACTAGGGCGATATTGACCATCAATCTCTTCGCTCATGCAATAAAAAACCTCCACATATGCTATGTGCGGTCTATATATTGTGCAATACCCATCAACACAAGAGTAAAATGTTTTTTCATAACAATCGACGAATATATCTAAATGCACTGTTTAGGTTTGATCGCTTTTTTATGTAGATTGAATTCTTGATCAAATCTCATCCAAAATCACTTTTCTCGCTTATTGAAAAACTTTAAAAAGAAGGAAATCAGATATCAGAGCCATCCCTCCTCTGCTCTCTACATTGTTTAAAATCTAAATGAAGCAACAATAAATCATTTCATCAATGCAAAAAAATAAAATCTTTATAAAGGCAAAGTGTGATATTCACGTTTCAAATACATCAAAGCATCTTTTTCTTTATTACAGTTGATTGCAACAACCTCACCAATCAAAACACAATGGGTTGCGTGTTCGTGCCAACAAATCAAACGACAATCAAACGACGCTAGAGCGTCTGAAAGACTAGGCGCCCCCGTTTGCAAAGCTCCCCATTGAGCAACATCAAAACGCTCATTTTGTGTAGAATTGCAACGCCTCGAAAAAACATCCGCTAATGAGCGATGTTTTCCTGCCAAGCTATTAACACAAAAATTTCCATTCTCCATAAACACCTGATTCTTTAAATTATGGCGCATGAGACAAACAAGAAGGGTTGGAGGATTATCAGATAAAGAACAACACGCCGAAACAGTCACCCCGCGTCTTCCCTTAATACCATTTGTTGTCACAATATGCACAGCTCCTGCAAAAAGACTCATGGCATCTCGATATTCTTGGGAAGAAACCGCAATAGTATGTTTATGTTGAAGTTCAGGCATCAAATATGTTTTATGATTCGACATATCTTTCACTTATAAAGCTTTAAAATTTCAAGCGATCTTTCCATAAAAAGACCTATAATACATATTTTTTCTTTTCCGTCATAACACAAAAAATATTTGTGTATACACAGCGATATGATAAAAACTGCCAATCTAAGGAGATTTTAATGCCCCATGCACATCTCATTTCGCCTTCTCTCTTGGCTTCTGATTTTTCTAAACTTGGACGAGAAATGTTAGATGTTGTTGATGCTGGTGCAGATTGGCTTCATCTTGATATTATGGATGGGCACTTTGTTCCTAACATCACCTTTGGTCCTGAAATTGTCAAAGCTCTGCGCCCATTAACAAAAGCAATATTTGATGTCCACCTGATGATCGCACCAGTAGACCCTTATTTAGAAGCTTTTGCAAAAGCAGGTTCCGATATTATAACTATTCATGCTGAAGCAGGTCCACATCTTCATCGTTCATTACAAACAATCAAAAAAATGGGGAAAAAAGCAGGAATCGCACTCAATCCAAGCACCCCTGAACATATCCTTGAATATTTGCTTGATCAATTAGATCTCATTCTCATCATGACGGTCAATCCCGGTTTTGGTGGACAAAGTTTTATTCCAGAAATAAAAGATAAAATTAAGCGCGTTAAAAGCATGATTGCAAACCGCCCTATTGATCTTGAAGTTGATGGTGGTATCACCGTTGATACAATTGGGATAGCTGCAAAAGCTGGTGCAAATGTATTTGTCGCAGGCTCTGCAATTTATAAAGATGGAAATAAAGAGCTTTACAAAACACGTATTAATGCATTGCGGCAAGCCGCAATCCTCTCACAACAAGGAAAAAAATGATGATCGCACGTTATTCCCGCCCTGCAATGGTAACAATTTGGTCTCCTGAAACAAAATATCGTATTTGGTTTGAAATTGAAGCCCATGCCTGTGATGCCCTTGCTCAATTAGGGATTATTCCGAAAGAAGCCGCCAAAGTCATTTGGGAAAAAGGGGCAGCAGCTAAATTTGATATCAATCGCATTGATGAAATTGAAGCAATTACCAAACATGATGTTATCGCATTTCTAACCCACCTAGCTGAATTCATTGGACCAGAAGCACGTTTTATCCACCAAGGCATGACATCATCTGATGTTCTCGATACAACACTAAACATTCAATTGATGCGTGCGAGTGATATTTTGCTAGAGGATATAGACCAACTTCTTGAAGCATTAAAAAGACGGGCTTTTGAGCATAAAGAGACAATCACCATTGGGCGGAGTCATGGCATTCATGCCGAACCGACAACATTTGGAATCAAGTTTGCTCTTGCATACGCTGAATTTTCCCGTTGTCGCAAACGTCTTCTTGCCGCACGAGAAGAAATTTCTACTTGCGCGATTTCAGGAGCTGTAGGAACTTTTGCAAATATCGATCCACGCGTTGAAGCACATGTAGCAAAAGCCTTGAGGATGCGTGCTGAACCGGTTTCCACCCAAGTAATACCAAGAGATCGTCATGCTATGTTTTTTGCAACACTTGGTGTTATTGCTTCCTCTATTGAAAGGCTAGCAATAGAAATACGCCATTTACAACGAACAGAAGTTCTTGAAGCAGAGGAACATTTCTCACCTGGGCAAAAAGGTTCATCGGCAATGCCTCATAAACGTAATCCAGTTTTAACAGAAAATTTAACTGGATTAGCCCGTATGGTACGTGCATTTGCACTCCCAGCCATGGAAAATGTAGCTCTTTGGCATGAACGTGATATTTCCCATTCATCTGTTGAGCGTTATATTGCTCCAGATGCGACTATTACACTTGATTTTGCTCTTTCTCGCCTCACATCTGTCATTGAAAATCTCATTGTCTATCCAGAAAATATGCAAAAAAATCTCAATAAATTCCGCGGTCTTGTTCACTCACAACGGGTTCTTTTAGCACTCACACAAGCAGGGATTAGTCGTGAAGATTCTTATCGGATTGTACAACGAAATGCGATGAAAGTTTGGGAACAAGGAAAAGATTTTTTAGAAGAACTCCTCAACGATAAAGATGTTACCAAAGCTTTAAGTGAAGAAGAACTTCGCGAAAAATTTGATCTTTCTTACCACACCAAACATATCAATACGATTTTTAAACGTGTTTTTGAAGAACAATAAAGCGACATAGAAAACCAAAATCCATTCCACCTATGATCAAAAATCTGTTGTAACAAAGAAAACAATTCATGAAAGCAAATCAACTCGATATTCTTATTGTTCCTGGCTACAAAGGATCTGGTCCAGATCATTGGCAAACACGCTGGGAAAAAAAATTGTCGACAGCCCGCCGCATTGAACAACTCCATTGGTCAAAGCCTGTTTGTGAAGAGTGGGTTAACAAAGTTAAAACCGCCATCGCAAAAGCTCAAAGACCTGTTATGCTTATTGCTCATTCATTAGGAGTTCCCAGTGTTATTCATGCAACTGTACAAAATACAGAAAAAATTTGTGGTGCTTTCTTTGTTGCCCCTCTAGATGTCGCCAATGAAAAAATACGTCCCAAACATTTAATGACATTTGGCCCCTATCATCGCCAAAAGCTTCCTTTTCCTTCTATTGTCATAGCCAGTCGCAACGATGAGTTTTGTCAATTTTCAGTAGCAGAAAAAATTGCCAATGATTGGGGATCACTCTTTGTTGATGCTGGGTATTCTGGCCATATTAACGCAGAATCCGGACACGGACCTTGGCCTGAAGGGCTTATGGTCCTCTCTCACTTTCTTGCAAAAATTTGATCCAAAAGAGGTGATCTTCTTTCTCATCGCTTATGTATCTTCACCTTTGGATAAACGTGTAATGATAAAAATTATAAAAGTATCATAGCAATATCATTGAGAAATTCTATCAATTAGGATAGTATCATTTATCAATGTTATTAAAAACCTCTCAAGATAAATAGAGAATCATGATGAATCGTCGCCACCGTATTTATGAAGGCAAGGCTAAAATTTTATATGAAGGACCTGAACCAGGGACTTATATTCAATTTTTTAAAGATGATGCAACTGCCTTTAATGCAAAAAAACATGAAATTATCGACGGAAAGGGGGTTTTAAACAACCGAATTTCGGAACATATTTTTAGCCATCTTGGACGTTTGGGCATCCCAACACATTTTATCAAACGTATAAACATGCGCGAACAGCTTATTAAAGCGGTGGAAATCATTCCGTTGGAAGTTGTTGTTCGCAATGTTGCTGCCGGCTCTCTTGCTAAGCGTTTAGGACTGGAAGAAGGAACCCCGCTTCCGCAATCCATCATTGAATTCTACTATAAAAATGATTCTCTCGATGATCCTATGGTAACGGAAGAACATATCACAGCTTTTGGGTGGGCTGTCCCACAAGAGATAGAAGATATCATGCAACTTTCAATTCGTATTAATGATTTTCTTTCTGGGCTTTTTGCCGGTGTTAACATCCAATTAATTGATTTTAAAATGGAATTTGGTCGCCTGTGGGAAGATGAAACAATGCGCATTATTCTTGCTGATGAAATCTCTCCTGATTCTGCACGACTATGGGATATGCACACACAAGAAAAAATGGATAAAGACCGTTTTCGTCGTGATATGGGAGGGCTTATTAATGCCTATCAAGAAGTTGCCAAACGTCTTGGTATTATGAATGAAAACGAACCAACACGACCAAGTGGTCCCGTTCTCGTAAAGTAAAAACAAGGTAAAAAACATCACCTTATACATCCCCCCTCTTCAAAGGAGAGGTTCTTTTAAAAAGCAGGAAGCAAAAAATGAAAGCACGCATTACAGTTACTTTAAGAGAAAGCGTTCTTGATCCACAAGGAGAAGCGATTGTCGGTGCTTTAAAAAGTTTGGCTTTCGAAGGCATTCAATCCATTCGTCAAGGAAAGGTTTTTGATATTGTTCTTGATGATCTACCTTCTGAAACTGCAAAGAAAAAACTTGAACAAATGTGTGAAGAGTTACTCGCAAATACTGTCATTGAAAATTATACAATCGAACTTCTGTAAGTGAAACGCTCATGAAAACTGCCATCATTCAACTTCCTGGATTAAATCGTGATCGAGATATGGTTGCAGCATTACATCATATAACGGGAGTTGAGCCACTAAAAATTTGGCAAACAGAAACAACAATTCCAGATGTAGATGTTATTATTATTCCTGGTGGTTTTTCCTATGGCGACTACTTAAGATGTGGTGCAATTGGAGCGCGAACTCCCGTCTTAAAAGCCATTCGTGAAAAAGCACAAGAAGGTACAACAATAATAGGTATCTGTAATGGATTTCAAATTTTGTTGGAAGCAGGATTATTACCCGGTACTTTAATGCGTAACGCTTCTTTAAAATTTGTTTGTCGTGAAATCAAACTTGAAGTCATCAACGCCAAGACAAAATTTTCTCAATATTATTCTAAAGGACAAATTATTCGTTGTCCTGTTGCCCATCATGACGGAAATTATTTTGTTGATAGTGAAACATTGAAACAAATGGAAGACAATGAACAAATTGTTTTTCGCTATGCAGAAAATACAAACCCGAACGGCTCAATGAAAGATATTGCTGGTATTGTTAATAAAGTTGGTAATATTCTTGGTATGATGCCTCATCCTGAAAACTTTATTGAACCCGCCCACGGAGGTACTGACGGTCGTTTACTTTTTCAAAGTGCTTTAGAGTTAGTAAATGGATAATACTGCAAAAATACTCGCGCTCCATAATTAAAAAAACAAGGATTTATACCATTTCTTGCATCGTAAATTTATTAAACAAAGCTCTTCACAAACAACAATGGATATTATTTTCTAAAAACATAATTATTTAAGACCATTTTTAGTCTTAAATCCCACCAAACAAACGGACAAAATCTTCAGCTTACGGTCTATAAATATTTTTATTATTAAACAACATTATTGTTTATAATATAAGCTGCTAGGTTAAAAAAATAAAAACACTAAATTTCGATTAATTTGACGGATAAATACTCATGAAGCCTTGCAATAACATCACTATTACACCAGAACTCATTGCACAACACGGGCTAAAAGAAGATGAATATCAACGTATCCTGACGTTAATCGGTAGAGAACCAACATTTACTGAACTAGGAATTTTTTCTGCAATGTGGAACGAACATTGTTCCTATAAATCCTCTAAAAAATGGCTAAAAACTCTTCCGACAGAAGGAAAATGTGTCATCCAAGGACCTGGTGAAAATGCTGGTGTTGTTGATATTGGCGAAGGACAATGTGTTGTTTTCAAAATGGAAAGCCATAACCACCCTTCTTATATTGAACCTTATCAAGGTGCAGCGACAGGTGTTGGTGGTATTTTACGTGATGTCTTTACAATGGGAGCCCGTCCTGTTGCTGCTATGAATGCATTGCGATTTGGTGCTCCTGATCACCCACGAACACGCCATCTTGTTTCTGGTGTTGTTTCTGGAATAGGTGGTTACAGCAATTCTTTTGGTGTTCCAACGGTTGGTGGAGAAGTAAATTTTGATAAGCGTTATAATGGCAATATCCTTGTTAACGCTTTTGTCGCCGGTATTGCAAAGACAAACGCTCTTTTTTATTCTAAAGCGCAAGGTATTGGACTCCCTGTTGTTTATCTGGGTGCAAAAACAGGACGTGATGGTGTCGGTGGAGCAACAATGGCCTCTGCTGAATTTGATGATTCAATCAGTGAAAAACGCCCAACTGTTCAAGTAGGTGATCCTTTTACAGAAAAATGTCTTCTTGAAGCATGTTTAGAGCTCATGGAACTTGGAGCCGTAGTTGCTATTCAAGATATGGGGGCAGCAGGACTTACCTCTTCTGCCGTTGAAATGGGTGCAAAAGGAAATCTAGGGATACAGCTTAATCTCGATACAGTTCCTGTTCGAGAAGAAAACATGACAGCCTATGAAATGATGCTTTCTGAAAGTCAAGAGCGCATGCTCATGGTTCTTAAACCAGAACTAGAAAAGCAAGCAGAAGCAATTTTTCATAAGTGGGGGCTGCATTTTTCTATCATTGGGAAAACAACCGATGATTTACGTTTTCGTGTATCTCATCAAGGGGAAGAAGTTGTCAATCTTCCCATCAAAGAGCTTGGTGATGAAGCGCCTGTTTATGATCGTCCTTGGAGTGAGCCGGCAAAAAAAACATCCTTGAAAGCAGAAGACGTCAAAAAAGTTGAAAATCTTGGTGATGCGCTTCTGAGCTTATTGAATTCTGCTGATCAAAGTTCTCGGCGATGGGTTTATGAACAATATGATACTCTTATCCAAGGAAATAGCCTTGTTTGTCCAGGAGGTGATGCAGGCGTTATCCGTTTAGGAAACAACAGCAAACGTGCTCTTGCTTTTTCTTCTGATGTAACACCTCGCTATTGTGAAGCAGACCCTTATGAAGGAGGAAAACAAGCTGTCGCAGAATGCTGGCGAAACATTAGTACGACAGGTGCAACACCACTGGCTGCTACAGATAATCTCAATTTTGGTAACCCTGAAAAACCTGAAATTATGGGACAGCTGGTTTTTGCTATTAAAGGTATAGGAGAAGCTTGTAGAATCCTCGATTTTCCTATCGTTTCAGGCAATGTTTCTCTTTACAACGAAACAAATGGGGAAGCCATTCTTCCAACCCCCACAATTGCTGGTGTAGGTCTTCTTAATGATTGGTCTAAAATGGTAACAATAAGTGGTATGCAAAATGGAGATATTCTTGTTTTAGTAGGAAATTGCGGCTCCCATTTAGGACAATCAATCTATGCACGTAACATTTTAAATATTGATGCAGGTGCCCCCCCCCCTGTAGATTTACAACTTGAAAAAAAGCATGGTCAATTTATTCGAGATGTCATACATCGTGGTTTTGTTCATGCTGCTCATGACATTTCTGACGGAGGATTAGCGATAGCACTTGCTGAAATGGTGATTAAAGCAGGTAAAGGAATCAAAGTAAAATTAAGCAATAAATCACCCCATCATGCAGAACTTTTTGGAGAAGACCAAGGACGTTATCTTTTAGCCGTCAAACCTCACTCTCTTAATAGTCTTAAAGAGCTCGCACAAATAAGTGCAGTTTCTTTAACAGAGCTAGGTCAAGTTGCAGGTGATGCACTTGATATAGATGGAATACTAAAACTTTCTATAGACAAACTCACAAAAGCCTATGAAAACTGGTTTCCCCAATTTATGGGTGAAGAGTAAAAATTGTTTTTTCTCTTAAACAGCCTTTATAAAAAAATGAACAACATAGGAGAATAATGATGGCAATGAGTGCCCATGCAATTGAAACGCTTATTCGTGAAGGCATTCCTGATGCTACTGTAACAATTCGTGATCTTGCTGGAGATGGGGAACATTATGCTGCAGAAGTTATTTCTGAAAGTTTTCGTGGTAAAACCCGTGTTCAACAACATAAAATGGTCTATGATGCCCTTAAAGGCAATATGGGAAATGACCTTCACGCCTTAATGTTGCAAACAAATGTCCCAAAATAATCTAAAATTTCTTCTTGCATTCACACATTTAATACGATTAAAAGCAGTATGAATATAAATTACACACTGATAAAAATCTGAAATATCGAGGGATAAAAATGACCACTGTTCATGATTTTATTGACAAAGAAATTAAAACAAACGACGTCATTTTATTCATGAAAGGAACACCTGACGCTCCGCAATGCGGGTTTTCAGGACAAGTTGTTCAAATTCTTGATTATTTAAGATTGAATTATAAAGGGATTAATATCTTAACTTCTAACGAATTGCGTCAAGGGATTAAAGATTACTCAAATTGGCCAACAATTCCACAGCTGTATATCAAGGGTGAATTTATCGGAGGCTGTGATATTGTTAAAGAGATGTTTCAAAACAATGAGTTACAGGAACTTTTGAAAGAAAAAAATATTCCATGTAATCAATCATAGGTATCTTTCATTTTATTCAGACTCTTAAAAAGAGCTGTTTTCAGACGAAATTTTTATTTCAAGGATGCCATATGTCATATTCAGTCGATGAACAAATGCATAGAGATGCGATTAGAAACAAAATTGGCTATAAAGAATTTGTTATTCTTATTGCTTCGCTCATGGCTATTAACGCTATAGCTGTTGATATTATGCTGCCAGCTATGCCCAATATTTTAGACGGCTTAAATGTTCTCAATGAAAATGATCAACATTATATCATTTCAAGTTATCTTATTAGCTATGGCATTGCTCAAATATTTTTCGGTCCAATAAGCGATAGATATGGACGACGTAAACTTATTCTTCTCGGGCTTGCTTTTTATTCATTTACAGCGATTGGCTGTGCCTTTGTAACTGATTTTTCTCTCTTACTTATTTTACGTATCTTGCAAGGTATTGGAGGGGCTGCTATGCGGGTTCTTACAGTTTCCGTCGTACGTGATCTTTACAGTGGTCGAAAAATGGCAGAAGTTATGTCTATTGTTATGATGGTTTTTCTTGTTGCACCAATGGTTGGTCCCGCAACAGGACAGATCATTCTACTACTCGGACATTGGCAATATATTTTTATTTTCATGGCAATGATTGGTTTAGGACTGATGATTTGGATTCAACTGCGCTTGCCTGAAACTCTTTATGCGCAACGCTCTCTTTCCTTTTCTTCAGTTAAACACAACTTATGGATTGTAATAACCAATCGCACAACACTTTGCTATACACTTGCAACTTCCATTATTTTAGGCTGTATCTTTACCGCCGTTAATACATCACAACAAACGTATGAAGGGATCTATAATCTAGGACTTTGGTTCCCTATTGCTTTTGCAGTTGGTGCTGCATTTCAAGCTCTATCATCATTCTTTAACTCTCAACTCGTTGGACGCCTTGGAATGCGGCGTATTGCTCATACTATGCTTTTGCTCTTTTGTGCCACTTCATGCATTTGGTTTATTGGGTCCATCTTAGCAGGTGGTGTTATCCCTTTTCCTTTTTATATGACGTTATATTGTATATTAATGTTTACCTGCGGTGGTATTATGGCCAATTTCAATACACTCGCTCTTGAACCTGTAGGAGAAATTGCTGGAACAGCTTCTTCTGTATCCGGCTTTCTTCAAACATCTATCGGTGCAGGACTTAGCTTTTTTATTGCCCAACAATTTGATGAAACAACCATCCCAAACTCAGCAGGATTTTTCTTTCTGAGTCTCACTGCCATACTTCTCGTCTTATGGGCTGAACGTGGTCATCTTTTTAGGCAATATAATAGTAATCCTAACGAATAAATATTACTACGAAAGATTAATAACATCTCTCTTGAACAATAAGAGGATAAACCTATCAGACAAAATAAAACATCTCCAAATAGAACACTCTTGTGTTAAACATTCACATTGTTTGTTTAAAGGTACAGCTCTCGAAATATCAAATCATTTCACGACAGCACCCATAAATGGTATAATGTAAAAAAATAAACATATCTATTGTTGCAACAACTCTTGTCTGTGAAACAGTTTATTAAAAAATATTTTGATTCTTTTCCTCAATAGTTTTTATGAAGACGGGCTGGCCTCTCATCTCATGACAGGCAAACAAACAGTTTTGATTGATTTAACATAAACAAGATCGAAATAAGAGAAGAACTTACGCTTTAGGTCTTTCGTTCAATATAAAAAATAATAAATTATCTTTATAAATTAATATCTTACACAATCATAAAACCATAGGGAACTTTCCCGTGTATAAAATACATTTAATTGATAAATTTTCCTGATTTTGGAAATCCTCTTGGAACCAAACGCCCGACGCCCGCACGCATTCCCATCCATTCAATGAGATCATCAGCTTGACGGTTAAAGATTCGTTCAGCTGTATCTTGCCAACTTAAGCCTTCTGATAAATTAAAAGTCTTGGCATCAACAACAACACCTTCTTTATAACGCTGTAAACGAACACCCTTACCGCGATTCATTTCTGGTATTTGTTCAATAGAAAAAATAAGCATTTTACGGTTTTCACCGACTACAGCAACATGATCACCATTTACCGGAACACAAAGCTTTACCTTATCAGGAGCTTTCACATTCATTACTTGCTTTCCTTTTCGTGTATTGGCGATCACTTCTGAAGAAGAAACAATAAAACCATTACCGTGAGATGAAATCAAGAGCAATTTTTCCTCGGCGTGATGCACAAAAGCTGTAAGAACATCGTGCTCATCATCCATATCAACTAAAAGACGAATAGGTTCACCATGTCCCCGCCCTCCAGGTAAACTATTTGCACCAATAGCAAAAAACTTTCCCCCCGTACTGATCAGCACAATCTTGTCGGTCGTAAATGCTGGAAATGCTAACTTTAAACTGTCTCCTTCTTTAAAAGAAAGCGCTTTATAATCGGTCAAATGTCCCTTCAAAGCGCGCATCCACCCCTTTTCAGAAATAACAATAGTAATCGGTTCTTTTTCGATCATTGCTTGTTGAATATCATCAAGATCATGACTTGGTGCCTCTTCAAACGTCGTACGCCTTTTCCCTAAGAGTGTTTCAGGACCAAAAGTGTTTCGAACTTTTTTGATTTCTTCTGAAATTATTTTCCACTGTTTTATAGGAGAAGCTAACAAATTCTGTAGCTTTTCTTTTTCAGCTTTCAAACTTTCAAATTCTTTACGAATTTCAAATTCCTCAAGCTTACGCAAAGAACGCAAGCGCATATTAAGAATAGCTTCAGCTTGATTTTCTGTTAATTCAAAACGACTGATCAGCTGCTTTTTAGGTTCATCCTCTTCACGAATAATCTGAATGACCTCATCGAGATTTAAATAGGCAATAAGATATCCATGAAGAATTTCCAATCGGCTATCAATTTGATCAAGCCGATAATGAGAGCGACGAATAAGCACTTCTTGACGATGTTCAAGCCATTGCTGCAAACTTTCTCGCAAAGAAAGGACATTGGGTATTTTTCCCAAAGACAAAACATTAAGATTAAGGGGAAATCTTACTTCAAAGTCAGTCAATTTAAAAAGAGACTCCATAAGGAGCTCCGGATCAACCGACCGATTTTTAGGAACCAGCACGATTCTGATATCTTCTGCTGATTCATCTTGGATATCCTCAAGCATTGGCAATCGGCGTGCAAGCAATAACTCTGCTGTTTTTTCAATAAGACGTGACTTTTGAATCTGATAGGGAATTTCAGTCACAACAATCACATAAGAACCACGGCTACCAGATTCCTGATGCCAACGTGAACGCAAGCGAAAGAATCCACGCCCAACACGATAGGATTCCTCAATACTTTTTTTAGGTTCAACTAAAATTCCTCCCGTCGGAAAATCAGGACCAAGAACGAATTGATTTAATTCCTCATCATTTACATCGGGATGCGCAATCAAATGGAGCGCTGCATCACAAAGCTCAGCAACATTATGGGGTGGAATAGATGTTGCCATACCAACAGCAATACCAGAAGAACCATTTGCTAAAAGATTAGGGAAAGCTCCTGGTAAAACAACAGGCTCTTCATCTTCCTCATTATAGGTTAAACGAAAATCAATAGCATTCTCATTAATTCCTTCAAGTAACAATGCAGCCACTTCAGTCATACGTGCTTCCGTATAACGCATGGCAGCAGCATTATCACCATCAATATTACCAAAATTGCCTTGCCCATCAACCAACGGATAACGAACAGCAAAATTTTGAGCCAAGCGCACCAAGGCATCATAAATAGACGAATCCCCATGAGGATGAAATTTTCCCATGACGTCACCAACAATCCGCGCACATTTCGCATAAGACTGTCCAGGATTTAGTTTGAGAAGACGCATCGCATGAACAATCCGCCGGTGGACAGGCTTCAATCCATCACGCACATCAGGCAATGCACGGTGTGTAATCGTAGAAAGTGCATAAGCCAAATAACGTTCCTGTAAAGCAGAACGTAATTCTATTGGTTCAATATGTTCTTTATCAAAAGGTAAATTCATTTTATCAGACATAGTATTAAAACAACAATTCCCACAATAATAAGAAATTATTTTATAGGATTTATTTAATGAAAGCTTCTATGAGTCGGCTTTTTTATTAAAAGTCAATTACATAAAAACAAACGCTGCAATTAGAACATGAACAGAAAATTATATCAATTTGAAAAATTTATACATGTCCTTCCCCCCTTGTCCTAAGTAATTTATTGAAAGCTTTGTCAAATTCGACGATAATTTAACTGCCCACAAAGAGTTATTTCATCTTTTCTGGAATGACAAAAGCACCTTTCAAACATCATCTTTTATTATAAAGATAAATTGTATAACAACCACATTCAGTTTTTCTATGAAAAACTAAAAAATATTCAAAACTTATGAAATTTAAACTTTTCAGAGTAAGTCCATAGAATGGAAAATCACATTATTCTCATAAAAACGAAGAGACACAATTCTCTGCTACAACGTTGTAAAAACTTCAATAAAAAACAAATAATATATTGACATATAAAGATAATTCATTTTTTTCAACTAAAATGAGACTCTCGAATATTATAGAATTCTTTTATTTCTAATTTATTCATGACCAAGCAATCATAATTATTTTCTCACCTATCACAAGGAGAAGAGCCACTATAGAAACAAGGAATAAAAATGCCTCGTAAAAAATTAAACAATAGCGTTTTGCCTATCTAAATTTCACAAACAGTACACACACACCGATGGCTCTTGAGAGGCATCAAAACTTCACTCTACGTAGAAAAGATGAAAACAATCCATTATCAACTTTATGAGCTATTTTTGTGAGTAGGAGCCATGCGGATTCCTAAATCACGTAATTGTGTAGGAGAAACATCAGACGGAGCACTCATCAAAAGATCAAGCGCCTGTTGATTCATAGGGAATAAAGCAACTTCACGCAAATTTTTAACACCTTGCAACAGCATAATGATGCGGTCAATTCCCGCAGCCATGCCACCATGTGGCGGAGCCCCATAATGGAATGCACGATAAAGACCACCGAAACGATCTTTCACAACTTCCTTAGAAAGTCCTACAAGTTCAAAAACTTTAAGCATCATTTCTGGTAAGTGATTACGAATTCCACCTGATGCAATTTCATAACCATTGCAAACAAGATCATATTGAAAGGCTTTAATAGTAAGAGGATCTTGACAGGCAAGAGCATTTTCTCCCCCTTGAGGCATGGAAAAAGGATTATGTCCAAAATCAATCTTTTTTTCATCTTCATTCCATTCAAAAAATGGAAAATCAACAATCCACGCCAAAGAGAAACTATCTCTATCAAGAAGATCTAATTCTTCCCCTACCCTTGTGCGTGCTGCTCCGGCAAAAGATGGAAACTTTTTTGGATCGCCAGCTACAAAAAAACAGGCGTCCCCACTTTCAAGTCCAAGCTGTATACGAATTGCTTCAGTCCTCTGTTCACCAATATTTTTGGCGATAGGCCCTGCTCCTTCAAATTTTCCTTCTTCTTCACGCCAGAAAATATAGCCGAGTCCTGGTTGCCCCTCGCCTTGTGCCCATACATTCATACGATCACAAAAAGCACGACTTCCACCCGTTTTAGCTGGGATAGCCCACACTTGTGCATTCTCATCATTCGCTAAAATTTGAGCAAAAACTTTGAAACCAGAATTATAAAAATGCTGAGAAACATCTTCCATAATGATCGGATTACGTAGATCAGGCTTATCAGAACCATATTTTCGCATTGCTTCATCATAGGAAATGCGAGGAAAGCTTTGTGTCACAGTTTTTCCATCTGCAAATTCTTCAAAAATAGAACGCATAATAGGTTCCATAGTTGCTAAAACATCTTCTTGCTCAACAAAACTCATTTCAACATCTAATTGATAAAATTCACCAGGAAGACGGTCGGCCCTTGGATCTTCATCTCTAAAACATGGAGCAATCTGAAAATAACGATCAAAACCTGACATCATCAACAACTGTTTATATTGCTGTGGCGCTTGCGGTAGCGCATAAAATTTTCCCTGATGAACACGACTTGGAACCAAAAAATCACGTGCGCCTTCCGGCGATGAAGCTGTCAAAAGCGGCGTCGTAAATTCCGTAAAACCATTATTTTGCATAGCCCGTCTCATGGCCGCAATAATTTCAGTCCGACGCATGATATTTTTGTGCATAGTCTCCCGACGCAAATCAAGAAAACGATATTTTAATCGAATATCTTCTGGATAATCAGGCTCACCAAAAACCGGTAAAGGAAGCTCATCAGATTTTGAAAGAATTTCTACCTCTTGTGCAAAAATTTCAATCTCACCTGTTGGAAGCGTTGCATTAATAACCTCATCAGAACGAGCACATACCTCCCCATCCACACGAATAACCCATTCAGAACGCACTTTTTCAATAAATTTAAAAGCTGGTGAAGCAGGGTCAGCAACAATTTGTGTGATTCCAAAATGATCACGTAAATCTACAAAAAGAATTCCTCCATGATCACGAACACGATGAACCCACCCCGAAAGACGAACTTGTGTTCCTACATCACATCTACGAAGAGCCGCACAATGATGACTGCGATAACGGTGCATGTTTTTTGCCTTTGATTATAATATTCACATGCGCTACAAACGCTTTTTAATAACCATTTGTCAAGATATGAGAATAAAAACTCAGAAATAAAGTCAATAAAGCACAAATTTAATTTATCGAATTATAATAAAATGATGAATCTTATTACACAAACAACAGATCTTGAAATTGCACTTAACGCTCTACGTACCTCTGATTTTGTAACAGTCGATACTGAGTTTATTCGCGAAACAACTTTTTGGCCTCAACTGTGTTTAATCCAGCTCGCATCACCAGATGTCACAGTTTTGATTGATCCCATAGCACCAAATATTGATTTACAACCTTTTTTTGACCTTATGATCGATAAAAAAGTTGTAAAAGTTTTTCATGCTGCGCGCCAAGATATTGAAACAATTTATCATCTTGGAGGTGTTATTCCTTCCCCTCTCTTTGATACGCAAATAGCAGGATCAATTTGTGGATTTGGTGATTCTATCTCCTATGATCAAATTGTACAACGCTGCACGGGGCATCATCTTGATAAATCCTCCCGCTTTACAGACTGGAGTTACCGCCCTTTGTCTGAAAAACAACTGCTCTATGCACTTGCCGATGTAACTTACTTAAGAGATGTTTACCTGTTATTGAAAAAAAGGTTAGAAAAAAATCAACGTGCTCACTGGATGAACGATGAAATAACAATCCTTTTAAATCCTAAAACCTATGATATGCCAGAAGATGAAGCATGGAAAAAAGTGAAAGGAAAAATTAAAAAGCCACGTGAACTTGCTGTATTACAAAAGATAGCAGCTTGGCGGGAACGTGAAGCACGAAAATACAATATGCCACGTCGTCATATCATAAAAGATGAATGTCTTATAGAAATAGCAACCCAACAACCAAAAGATGAATCTGCATTAAAACGGTTGCGCAGTCTTAATAAGAATTGGGATAAACTCTCAATTGCTCAATCATTAATCAAAGCTGTCCACGAAGGCTTAGAGGTAAATCTTTCTACTTTACCCCCCATTCCTAAACATAATCCACTCAATGATACGACAGCCGCTGTTATCGATCTGCTCAAAGTGTTATTAAAAATTGTTGCAAATGAAAACAGCATTGCCCCTAAAATTATTGCAACATCTAATGATTTAGAAAAAATTGCCAATGGAGGAATAAAGAAAAATATTCCCGCTATGAATGGCTGGCGCTATGAAATATTTGGTCAAAAAGCCGAACAACTGCTAAAGGGCCAGATAGGGTTTTACTGTAACGATGGAAAAATAAACACAAAACAGCTTTAATTTACATTTTCATTTTGAAAAATCCATTATATGCTACTCATTATCTACATCAATTAGTATACCCTATAGGCCAACGGAAATAGGATAAATAAAGCCTACTTCTGACAAAGTTAAAAAATTAAATAGTAAACTCTTATTAAAATGATAGCTAAATCTTTATCAGGTCAATCAAATAGCAATCCCTTTAAAAATAATCTAAAAAAACAAACAGCTCCTTATTTAAAAGTTTTGAAAAGAAAAAGTTCTGATATAAAAGCGCATTCATTACAAAAATAGCAGCCTAGAAATAGGAACAAACAAAGATATAATGCCTCACGTCACCATATCATATTAAAAAACTACCGAGATTGCAATCTAACAATCAAAAACAAGCCAGCATAACAACTAAAATACCTAAAAAAAGCAATATATTGATTTCTAACGATAATCTAGCGTTATTTATATTGAATTAGACCTCCGAATATCGTAAAATTCTCTCATTTCATCTCAATAAGACTCATAAAGTTTCACATAAGAAATTATATGATAAAGCGCTGTTTTTTATAAATTAAACACCTTTCAAAGGATTCAAAAATCATGGTTAATAAATAGTTATGATTTATTTCTATTTTTTATATTGAAAGGATTTTATAATGACTGAAATGATATTCTTTTGACAGACCGTAAAAGTGCAAAACTGTTTCATATGAGTATTTCAACATTCCAGCGTCATGTAACCAATGGATCTCTCCCAAAATCTTTAAAACTTGTTTTTTATCGCGTTGGTTACAATCGAATCTTATCAAGATAATCGAGCAAGCTAAACAGAAACATTATAACGACGCAGCATAAAAAGAAAACCTTTTCACGTAAAAATGGACAAAACTTTTCATTTTCACATGAAGCTTATGAAGTGAAAAATCCATCCTGTGACGCAAATAACAGAATAAAAAATTATGTTTTCTTTTATGAATGCTCAGGCATTAACAAATGCTTTGCGTGGTGTCTAGCATGGGCGCGTTATGGAACAAGTCCTATTGTTCAGCTCATGATGATAGGCTACCTAGTTTATCCCTCGTCAATAGCCCTATATTATAAGACATAAAACACGAATAAATTAGGAAAAAAATCAAAAAATTTCAAAAGCGAGAGGTTGTTTTATTATTTTTGATAACTTCTGTAATCGTCCAAAAGGACGTTCTCCTAATAATCCAGCGTAATTCTTTGGGATCTGCAGGATAATATGATCTGCTTTTCTATGCCACAATAAATGAGGTAAAATTCCTGCAACAGAAGCACTGAAAAGATGAGCAATACGCATAGTTTCGCCAAGAATACGTGCTTTTTCAATTATATTTTGAGTTGCTAATTGAAAAATGGGAAGAGATTCTTTATCAACCAATAAACTCGTATTGCGAAAAAAAACAGCAAGCGCCGCGTAAAGGCGCCCTTCATGAGAAATTCCTGGATAAGATCCTAAAGCTATTTGATTTGCTGCTTCATTGCCTCGATAATCTGGATGTATACGCCAACCAATATCCGCAAGAAGACAAGCGGCTTGACGATAACGGCATTCATTTTCCGTTTCTGAAATTCCAAAAACTTCAAAAGCATTCGTCGTAAAATCAATGAGTTCTTCTGCTTGTTTTGGTGAACGTGCCCGTAAAATAGCCATTTCTGTGCATGCTGCAATGAGAGGATCTGAAAGTCGAATCGCCTGCGGCAATCGTGAATAAAGAAAACCTTCACGAACGCCAGCACCAGAAAAGATTATCTTTTCAAACTCCATACACTGAATGAGTTCAATAAGAACTATTGCCCCATAAGATAAAAGTTTTCGACGGTTCTGAGAAACCGCTGCAATCCCTCTCATATTATCAATATTGCCACGTGCTACAAGACGTAAAAAGTTCTCCATTTCAACAGCATCAACTTCATAGCCATGCATAACAGGAAGCCGATAGTGTTTCATTGCCATATGGAGTTTTGCCAAATTACGCCATGTCCCCCCTACTGCATAAAAATAACGTGCTATACCTTTACGAGTACGAACAACAGACGATTTATAAAATTGCTCATGTACAATTTTTTTAGCTACAGCACTATCATTATTTGACATATACTGTAGCCTTAAACCACCCAATGGGAGCGTTATCCCTTCACCAACATCAGAATGATCAATATCAATCAGCTCAAGACTTCCACCACCAAGATCCCCAGAAATACCTTTTGGTTGATAAAAAGTAGACACAACTCCATATGCTGAATACATAGCTTCTTCACTTCCTGAAAGAAGATATATTTTATTTTGCAAAATATCTTCAGCATGCTGAATAAATGCTACGCCATTCTGTGCATCTCGTGCTGCCGCTGTTGCTAAAGTATAGACCTCATCTGCCCCAATCTGTCGACAAAGCGTACGAAATCGTTTCAGTGTTTGCAACGCCATTTTCATCGATTTTTCTTCTAAAAATCCTGTTTTCGCCACACCATGACCGAGACCACAAAGAATCTTTTCATTAAATAAAACTGTTGGTGATCGAACAAGCCCCTCATAAATAACCAACCGAACAGAATTTGAGCCAATGTCAATAACAGCAACAGGCTTACGCCCTTTTAACCGACCTTGAGCATCTCTATATGTCATTGGATTTTAGTCTTTATGTATTTCGGCTTGTTGCCGATGCAACGCAACCAAGCGCGAAACAGAAGACTCAAAAGACTCATTTTCCCCCGCAAAACTTGTATTGGCCATAAAATACTCCTGCGCATTAAATAGACTTTCACCTATCTGCGGTGTAATACGTTTTGATGTTCCATTCTTAAGTATATCAAAGCTTTGTTGATTATCAATGATATTAGCTAACATAATCTGTAAAAGAATTTTTTGACGCACTATTTTATTAAAAACTGGAACCAATATTTCAATACGATAGTCCAAATTACGAGGCATCATATCAGCAGAGCCTAAGTAAACGAGTGCATTTTCATTAGGCAAATCTTGACCATTCCCAAAACAAAAAATGCGACTATGTTCAAGAAAACGCCCGACAATTGATTTTACACGAATATTATCTGAAATTCCTAGAATACCAGGACGTAAACAACATATCCCCCGCACAACCAAATCAATTTGCACCCCTGCTTGACTGGCACGATATAAAGCATCAATAATTTCAGGATCAACCAATGCATTAACTTTCATCCAAATAGCAGCAAACCTTCCCTGTTGTGCATGAACAATTTCTCCCTCAATATGCTTTAAGATACGACCACGCAATGTTAAGGGTGAAAAAGCAATCTTCATTGTTTCATTTGGACGCTCATATTGCGCAATATAATTGAATAATAACGCAACATCATGAGCGATATCATCATCCGTGGAAAAAAAAGAAAGATCGGTATAAGTTTTAGCGTTAATGGGATGATAATTTCCTGTCCCAAGATGAACATAAGAGCGAAGACGTTTTCCCTCACGTCTCACAACCAATGACATCTTAGCATGCGTTTTTAATGCAATAAAACCAAAAATAACTTGAACCCCAGCACATTCAAGATCCCGGGCCCAACGAATATTGGCTTCCTCATCAAAACGTGCTTTAAGTTCTACCAAAGCAGTCACAGACTTTCCCTGTTCAGCTGCTTCAATCAAAGCGCCAACAATTGGACTATCATTTGATGTACGATAAAGTGTTTGTTTGATTTCCACAACATCAGGATCGCAAGCAGCTTGACGTAAAAATTGGACAACAACATCAAATGTCTCATAGGGGTGATGAATCACAATATCATTTTCACGAATAGCCGCAAAACAATCTCCTTTATGTTCACGAATACATTCTGGAACACGAGAAATATAAGGAATAAATTTGAGATCATCACGGGGAATAGAAACAATTTCTGATACCGTATTAAGCGCTAAAAATCCATCAAGAACATTAATACAATTATCAGGAACAGCGAGACTATTCGCTATAAATTGGCGTAAACTCTCTGGCATTTTTGCGTCAAACTCAACTCGAATAACCTGCCCACGGCGCCGCCTTTTAAGAGCAGTTTCAAAAAAATGAACAAGATCCTCAGCTTCTTCTTCTACTTCAATATCACTATCTCGGATTACTCTAAATGTACCAATTTCTTTAACCTCATAGTCAGGAAATACATATTTAATAAAAAGGCAAATAACATCTTCAGATGCAATAAAACGAAAATGATTGCCTTCTTGAGGAAGAAGAATAAAACGCCTTAAAAGCATTGAAATAGACAACAACACTGTGTGTGAGTTCTGATCAGTTTCTCCAGACAATTGAAGCGCAATAGAAAGCCCTAAATTAGGAATAAATGGAAAAGGATGAGTAGAATCAACAGGCAAAGGTTTTAAAACAGGAAAAATTGTCTCAAGAAAATATTTTTCAAGCCATGACTTTTCAATTTCTGAAAGATCATCAGAACAAATAATTTCAATATCATTCTTTTTTAATTCATCACATAAAACATTCAATTCTCGTAGTTGGTGAGCCTGCAGCTTTGAAATCTCAGCTAATACAATATCAAGTTGTTCCTGTGGAGTGTGCCCATCTGCACTGCACGCTGTAACGCGAGCACGAATTTGAGCTGCTAGTCCTGCAACACGAACCATAAAAAACTCATCAAGATTTGCAGCTGAAATAGAAAGAAATTGTAGACGTTCTAATAAAGGATGTTTCGAATTAGCCGCTTCCATCAAAACACGATTATTAAATTGTAGCCATGAAAACTCTCGATTAATAAACCGTACCGGATTTTTCATTGTTATATTCGATATAGAAATTTTATCTACCACCCTCTGTTCCATATATCCTAAATAATTTTCTTTTACATTTTCTAAAATCCCTGATGAAATATCTCACATAATATTTGATAATATGTTATAATTATAATAATATATCAATGCCTAACTTCCCTCATCATTTTTCCATTTAATATTTTAAAATACTTGGAATTATTGCTATGCGCAAAGTACTAAAAGTAAGACAAATATTCTAATATAGCATAAAAGAAGAGAAATTTGTCTTAAAAAGCAGCTTGCATTATTCTACGCTTTATTACAAACTCACGCCTATAAAATAGAAGAGCCCAATCATAGCTGATGAGAAAATTTATTCTGGAGTTTGTACACCATGTCTGATCACAACATTCCTCATTTTCAAAATGACCTTGGATATAAAACAATCGAAATTGGTGTGAAAGAATTTATGTGTGTAGGCGCTACACAACCATTCGATCATCCTCATATCTTTATCGACATGGGAACAGCAGATGAAAAAATTTGCCCTTACTGCTCAACCCTTTATCGTTATGTTCCCTCACTATCATACAATCAAACAAACCCAACAGGATGCTTATATAATCCAGAAAAGCTATTATAATTGCGTTTTTTGGCTTTCTTAATAACTACTCTTTTAATTCTGCTTGTTTAATATGAAATCATTTGTAGAACAATCACCCATCATCGTTGGGGGAGGAATTGCTGGTTTAAGCACCGCTTTAGCACTCGCTCATAAAGGAATTGCAAGCACCATTATCGAAAAGTGTAAACAACTTGAAACGATAGGCGCTGGTATTCAACTGACACCAAATGCAACATCTATTCTTGCTCGCTGGAAACTTCTTAACAAACTCTCTGAAGTCGCGACAATCCCACATTTTTTTGAGTTAAAAGATGGATTATCTTTAAAAATACATCTACGGGCTCATCTTATTAATCTAACAGAAAAATATTGGAAAGCCCCTTATCTGATGATTCACCGCGCGGCTTTACAAAAAATTTTATATAATGCAGTGATTGAAAATCCTTTGATCAAATACAAAGCAGGCGAAACGGTTGTATCTTCTACCCAATCTGCAAGCAACATTAAAATCACGACAATAAAAACAGATACGGCAACAGAACAGCTTCATTCAACGCCCCTCCTGATCGGATGTGATGGCGTTTGGTCAACATTACGGCAACAATCTCCTTTTCATGAAAAAGCAAATTTTAGTGGCTTTATTGCTTGGCGTGCAACAACAACATCTGATAATCTTCCTCAAAACTTTCGTTCTTCATTGCAAAATATGAAGACAATTACGGCTTGGATGGGACCAAAAAATCATCTTGTTGTCTACCCCATTCAATCATCAGAAAAAATTTTTAATTTTGTCGCCATTACGCATGGAGAAAATTCAAAAGAAGGATGGGCCCATAAAGGAGATAAAGAAAAACTCAAATCTCTTTTTAAAGATTGGAATTCAAAAATCTTACAAATCTTCGATCATATTGATGAATGGAGCTATTGGCCACTTTTTCAAATGAAACAAAATCGTTTTATCGGTTTAGAGAAACAAGTATTTGTTGGCGATTGCGCACATGCTGCCTTACCTTTTGCAGCACAAGGTGCCGCTATGGCAATCGAAGATGCCGCCACATTAGCAAAAGCACTTTCATTGAAAGATTTTTCATTAACGAAAGCACTTTCGCTTTACGAAACAATACGCACCCCCCGTATTGCAGCAGTAAAAAAACGCGCAGATTTCAATAGATTAGCCTATCACGCAACCGGTCCCATAGCAATTGCACGCAATCTCATGATGAAAATTCGTACACCAGAGAGCATTATGTCAGATCTCAATTGGCTTTACATGTATGATGCGATGAATTCTATAAAAAATAATGATAAAAACTTATAAAATTCTTCCGGCACTTTGAATATTACGAAAGAACGAGATTTTTTTAATTTTATGACACTAAAAAAATATCATAATTTACTCAAATAAACGCAATATTTTTCGAAATCTACAATCCGATTTTAAAAGCTCAATTTTTAGCTCTCCTAAAAGCAAAAACACCACTCAAAATCAGCTCCCATCTTTAATCTTTCTTTAACTCAATTCTACATCAACAACACCCTGAATTAATTTCATAGCATTTGCGACATGTGAATTTACCTTATATCGCTTAGGAAGCGCAATTTCGACTTCTCGCAATCCATCCTCTTGAATTAAAATAAGCCCAACCTCTCCATTCCCCCCAAGATTTAAATTTTGTTCAATTTGTGGAAGCATATCAACTGTTTTTATAAAGAGACGCATCATTTTATGCTGTTGTAATGATTCATTTTCCAAAGACTGAATTGTTTCAATTCGCAAACTAACTCCTTCAGAACGATTTTCTGCGCTCACCGTAATAATAAAAGATTTTCCGGGTTCTAGCATCTCTTCATAATCCGAGAGTGCCTCAGAAAAGAGAACTGCTTCATATTGTCCACTTGTATCAGAAAAATGAATAATTCCCATTTTTTTACCAGATTTTGTTTTGCGCACGCTTTTTGCCACAACAGTTCCAGCAAGCCGTGCAGCTGTTGCTCCCCCTTTAACGGCATTGGCAAAATTACCCCAAGTCTGAATGCGTTTTTTGTCCAGAATAACTTGATACTCCTCCAAAGGATGCGCGGAAAAGTAAAAACCTATAGCTTGAAATTCTCGATAAAGTTTCTCAGCCGGCAACCAAGGGGTTGTTTGCGATAAAATCAATGGTTCTTTTAATCCGCCTGCCATTCCAAATATATCAACCTGCCCGCTAGAATTGTCATCGAGAATACGAAGTGCACGCGCATGAAGGGTTCCAAGATTGGCTAATAAAACCTCACGTGCAATGTTAAAACAATCAAAAGCACCAGCACAAACTAAACTTTCCATCGCACGCTTATTAACAATACGAGGATCAACACGCGCACAAAAATCTTCCAAATCCTTAAAAATCTTATTCCCACGACAAGAAACAATATGATCTACAACAGTTTCTCCCACACCTTTAATGGCAGCAAGAGAATAATAAATACAGTTATCACCAACCTCAAAAACACGATGAGATGTTTGTATAGAAGGTGCAATAATTTCAATACCCAACCTTAATGCTTCACGCCGAAAATCATTGAGCTTATCTGTATTCGTCATATCATATGTCATTGAAGCAGATAAAAACTCAACGGGATAGTTTGCTTTCATATAAGCTGTTTGGTAAGAAACAATTGCATAAGCAGCAGCGTGCGATTTATTAAAACCATAATCGGCAAATTTTGCTAAAAGATCAAAGATAATATCAGCTTGATCTTTATCCACACCACCTGCAACAGCTCCATTGATAAAACGCGTACGCTGTTTTTGCATTTCAGCATGAATTTTTTTCCCCATAGCACGACGTAGTAAATCAGCTTCTCCAAGCGAATAGCCAGCAAGAACCTGAGCAATCTGCATCACCTGTTCTTGATAGACAATAACACCTTGTGTTTCTTTAATCAGATGATCTATCTTAGGATGAATAGAAGAAATTTCCTCTTCCCCATGTTTGCGTGCATTATAGGTTGGAATATTCTCCATTGGACCTGGACGATAAAGTGCAACCAGCGCAATAATATCTTCAATACGGTCTGGCTTCATTCCAATCAACGCCTTGCGCATACCAGAACTTTCCACCTGAAACACGCCAACCGTTTCACCACGTGCCATCATAGCATAGGTTGCTTCATCATTCAGAGAAATATTTGATAAATCTATTTTAGTCCCCTTTCTGGCAACAAAATCGACTGCCATTTTCAAAACAGTAAGCGTTTTTAATCCAAGAAAATCAAATTTTACCAGCCCCGCCTGTTCCACATATTTCATGTTAAATTGTGTAACAGGCATATCAGAACGAGGATCACGATACATCGGGACAAGCTCCCAAAGTGGACGATCTCCGATAACAATCCCAGCAGCATGAGTTGAAGCATGACGATAAAGTCCCTCCAACTGAAGTGCTATATCTAATGCGCGGCCAACAACGGGATCTTTTTTCTTTTCCTCTTCAAATTTAGGTTCATCCTTAATAGCATCAGCTAATTCTACCTGGCTTCCTGGCGTGGCAGGAATTAATTTTGTAAGATAATCCACCTGACGATAAGGAACTTCTAAAACACGCCCCACATCACGCAAAACTGCACGTGCCTGTAACTTACCAAAGGTAATAATTTGAGCAACTTGATCACGTCCATATTTTTTTTGAACATATTGAATAACTTCTTCGCGCCGCTCTTGACAAAAGTCGATATCAAAATCTGGCATCGAAACACGATCTGGGTTGAGAAAACGTTCAAAGAGAAGAGAAAACCGCAAGGGATCCACATCAGTAATTGTCAATGCATAAGCAACAAGTGAACCAGCACCAGAACCCCGTCCTGGTCCAACGGGAATGTCATGAACCTTTGCCCATTTTATGAAATCTGAAACGATAAGAAAATATCCAGAAAATTGCATACGCGTAATAACTGAAATTTCATAATCAAGCCGCTGTTCATAATCTGCAATCGTATACCCTTCAGCCAACCCTATTGTTTCAAGCCGCATCTTCAAACCAGCTTTAGCCTGATTTAACAACTCACTATCTTCTATTTCTAAAGTAGTTTCTGAATTAACAGATTGTTCTATAAAACGAGGCAATATCGGTTTTCGAAGAGGCGAGGCAATATGACAACGCAATGCAATTTCAACACTATTTTCCAAAGCTTCTGGAAGATCAGAAAACAGTGTAACCATTTCATCTTGTGACTTCAAATAATGATCTGGCGTCACACGTTTGCGATCTGGATTAGAGACAATTTGTCCTTCTGAAACAGCCATCAGCGCATCATGCGCTTCATACCCTTCTCTTTTCAGAAAAAAGGCTTCATTCGTTGCAACAAGAGGAATTTCATGCGCATAAGCCAATTCAATAAGATCAGCTTCTACACTCCGGTCATAAGAGCCATGCCGTTGTAACTCCACATAAAGACGATCCGCAAAAGATTTTTTCAAATAAATTAAGCGCTCAACAGCATGTTCTTTTTTCTCTTCTGCCAAAGAAAGATTAATAGGTCCTCCCTTTCCACCCGTTAAAGCGATTATACCTTCACTGTGTTCTGACAACCAATCAGCTTTAATATGAGGAGGATCAGTATCACACTTATCAAGATAAGCACGGCTCACAAGACGAACCAAATGAGCATAACCGGTTTCGCTAGCTGCCAAAAGAACAATAGAGCAAAAATCAGAAGGATTACGCCATTTAGCCAAACGTGAATGATCATTTTCATCACAAAAATCAACAGTAAGATGACAACCAATAATAGGTTGGACCCCATGAGAAAGACAATGCTGTGAAAATTCCAAAGCACCAAATAAATTATTGGTATCGGTAATAGCAACCGCTGGTGCATGATCTGAAATCGTCTGTTGAATAATTTGGGGGATTTTTAAAGCCCCTTCGAGCAAGGAATAAGCTGAATGCACTCTCAAATGAATAAAGCGAGGAAGAGAATTTTTGTTCTCTTGCATTTGCATTTTATTTTTTACCACTCTCACAATTTCCCACTACAAAATAAATGCTAAACAGCACCCCTTATAAAAGAAAAAACTTCTGTTCATCATCAAACTTTAAAGCTATAAATTCATCATCCTACATAGGAGCAATATCCCAATTTTATTAATATTTATAAGAGAGTTCTATCAAGAAAATGCTTCTATTCACAGCAAATAAACACCTAAAATAAAAAGAAAAACAATATACCTCATCTAAGCACTTTAATTTTTGACCATTTAATTGTATTTTTCTTTAAATATTAATTTCTCTTCCTAAAGTTCAATGTGTAAATAAAGCAACCTCCTCTTTATGACTTTATCCCCAAAAAGCTCTTCTAAAGGTCTAGAAAAAACAAAAAGGGCAGGTTAAATTTGCTCATGCCTCCAAGTCTTCTTACCCCACTTTTTAATTCTATCCGAACTCTTTCTGGTATTACACCTAAAGTCTATGGTTTATTGACCAAACTCTTAGATGTTAATCCCACACAACGCGAAGCAACCCTTATTGACCTTCTTCAATTAATGCCCCATTCCGTTATAGACCGCAGGATGCGTCCCAACATTACTTGTGCAAAAAAAGGAGATACTGTTACGCTCGAAATTATCATCGATCAGCATCAACCACCACCCCGTGGTCACAACCGAATTCCCTATCGTGTTATTGCCCATGATCACACAGGAAAAATAAATTTAGTCTTTTTTCATGCTCAACCTCTTTGGCTAAAAAAACAACTCCCCGAAGGAAAAAAAGTCATTATATCAGGAAAAGTTGAATGGTTTAATGGACAGCTTTCAATGGCGCATCCAGACTATATTGCCCCAAGCGAACAATCAAATCAGATACCTCTCATCGAACCTGTCTATCCCTCTACTGCAGGACTAACTGTAAAGACACTAAGACGCGCCATACAAAACGCTCTTGATTTTATTCCTCTTCTACCAGAATGGATAGATGAAAATGTAAAAAAGCAGCAAAATTTTCCTTCTTTTTCTGTTGCTTTACGCCGTATCCATACGCCCATTAACCCCGATGATCTATCCTTAGAAAGTACAGCACGCAAACGTCTTGCCTATGATGAATTGCTCGCTTGTCAATTGGCACTAGGACTCGTGCGTTTGAAAACTAAATCTCTTGTTGGCACTTCTCGACCATCAACAGGCATTTATACTAAAAAATTGCTCAATATCCTCCCCTTTCAACTCACAACCGGACAAAAAAAAGCAGTAGAAGATATCGCAAATGATCTTGCTTCACCAGAACCGATGCTAAGACTACTTCAAGGTGATGTAGGCGCAGGAAAAACTGTTGTTGCATTGATGGCAATGGCACAAATTGCTGAAAATTCAGGACAATCAGCTTTAATGGCACCAACTGAAGTGCTTGCTAGGCAACATTTTGCCACCATCGCTCCTCTTGCCGAAAAGGTCGGATTACAAACAACGCTTTTAACAGGACGAGAAAAAGGGAAATTGCGGACAAACATCGTGAATGATATTTTGTCAGGTCAAGTTTCTATTGTCATCGGAACCCATGCTCTCATACAAAACAGTGTTACTTATAATAATCTCGCTTTAACCATTATCGATGAACAACACCGTTTTGGTGTCCATCAACGTATCGCTCTTACAGAAAAAGGCAATAAAGCTGATATGCTGGTTATGACCGCCACGCCCATTCCGCGCACACTTGTCTTAACAGCTTTTGGTGATATGGATGTCTCTAAAATTACCGAAAAACCAATGGGACGACAACCCATTACAACAGCAACGCTTTCTTTGAAACGTCTTCATGAGCTTATAGAGAGAATCGCAATTGCATTAGAAAAAGGAGAAAAGCTCTATTGGATTTGTCCTTTAGTAGAGGAATCGACAGCTCTTGATCTCACTTCAATTGAAAACCGCTTTGCATTTCTCCATGAGCGCTTTGGAGCACACGTTGGTATGATCCATGGAAAAATGTCTACAGCAGAAAAAGAAGCCGCTATGGCATCTTTTAAATGTGGAAATACACGTATTTTAGTTGCAACCACAGTCATTGAAGTGGGAGTAGATATTCCAGATGCTTCGATCATTATCATCGAACATGCGGAACATTTTGGCCTTTCACAATTGCACCAATTACGTGGACGTGTAGGACGAGGCGATAAAAAGTCTTCCTGCATTTTGCTCTATAAAGATCCACTGACTAAAACAGCAGCAACACGCCTTAATATTATCCGCAATACAGAAGATGGTTTTGAAATCGCTGAAGAAGATTGGCGCCTACGAGGCGAAGGAGAGCTTTTAGGTACAAAACAATCTGGAGTCCCTGAATTTCATATAGCAAACCTTGCAGTTCATAGCGATCTTTTGTCAATGGCAAGAAAAGATGCTCGTTTATTTTTACAACGCGATCCTCATCTTTCTTCTGAGCAAGGACAAGCTTTACGGTTGCTCCTTTATCTTTTCGGACACAACGATGCTGCACGCCTCTTACGAGCAGGATAACAAAGACCCTCTAATAAAAAACTTAAATATCTCTCTGTTCAAATATGGTTTTTTCTTAGAATTACCCATAAATGATCTACGCAGTCTCTTACCATCTTTATGCTTCATGAACGAATAACAAATCAACTGCATTAAAACAGTAGAAGCAATATTGTGTCTTTTTTACCATTATATTCACATAGCTGATCCATTTTTTGATAGGTAAGAAAATATTTTTCGTTTTATCGTAAAGGATTGAGAAAGAAAAAAACTGTCTACAGCATTCTCGTTCAACAGAGAAAATGAAAAAATAAGTTTCATTATAAATCAATTTCTTACACTTGATTATTCTCCAAAAGATTCAGAAATATACTGTTATTCAACCGTGACTGATTTTGCTAAATTACGGGGTTGATCAACATCTGTTCCTAATAAAACAGCCGTATGATAAGCGATTAACTGAACAGGGAGTGCATAAATAATAGGAGAAATAAATTCTGGAACATCTGGCAAAGTGATCGTTGATAAAGTCTTAAGACAAGCCACCTCTGCTCCTTTTTTATCGGTTATTAAAATAATACGACCATTACGCGCTACCACTTCTTGCATATTAGAAAAAGTTTTTTCAAACCACCGATCATAAGGTGCAACAACAATAACGGGTATTGTCTCATCCACCAGAGCAATTGGTCCATGCTTTAATTCACCTGCCGCATAACCTTCAGCATGAATATAAGAAAGCTCTTTCAGTTTAAGAGCTCCCTCCAAAGCAATCGGATAAGAAGTTCCACGTCCCAGATAAAGAACACTTTTTGCATTCACCAAATCACGACAAATACATTCAATTTTTCTCTCTAATTTTAAGACCTCATTTAAAATACGTGGAACTTCTGCCAACTGTTGAACCAGTTGCTTTTCTATTTGAGCCGAGAGATAGCCACGTTGTTTAGCCGCACTAAGAGCGAGTGAAGCAAGCGTTGCCAATTGACAGGTAAAAGCTTTTGTTGAAGCAACACCTATTTCCGGTCCGGCAAGTGTTGGGAGAATAAAATCAGCCTCCCTTGCCATTGTTGATTGCTCTACATTCACAATTGTTGCTGTTTTTACACCCCGCTCACGACAATAACGCAAAGAAGCCAATGTATCAGCTGTCTCACCAGATTGAGAAACAAACAGCGATAACACATCAGACGTTATAGGAGGTTCACGATAACGAAACTCCGAAGCAACATCATTATCAACACTTAAAGCGGCAAATTTCTCAAACCAATAGCGCGCAACTAAGGTTGAATAATAAGCCGTTCCACAACTCGCAAAAAGAAGCCGATGAATATTTTTCCAATCAATCAAATTCTCAAGCGGTCGAACGACATAATTTCCAAGGTCAAGATAATGCGCCAAATTATGAGAAATCACTTCAGGTTGTTCAAACATTTCCTTGTGCATAAAATGACGATGATTACCCTTAGAAATCAATAAAGCCCCTTCGAGTAATGTCGTCACAGGACGTTTTACCGGTTGGTTGTTAGCATCATAAATTGTAACACCTTCCCGTGTGAGAACAGCCCAATCCCCATCTTCCATATAGCTAATATAATCAACGAATGGTGCCAAAGCAATCGCATCTGACCCCACAAAAAATTCATCTTTTCCATAACCAATTGCCAGAGGTGGACCAGAACAAGCCGCAATCATAAGGTTATCTTCACCTTCGAAAATAAGAGCAATAGCAAAAGCCCCCTGCAGCCTTTTCCAACTAGTACGTATGGCTTCTTGCGGAGAAAGACCATCTTTTAATGCACGCGTTATTAAATGTGCAATAACTTCCGTATCCGTCTCTGTTTCAAAGATACAACCATCCTCTATGAGTTCCTTTTGCAGTTCTATAAAATTTTCAATAATACCATTATGAACAATCGCAAGCTTTTCAGTCACATGGGGATGCGCATTGCGTTCAACAGCAATTCCATGCGTCGCCCAACGGGTATGACCAATCCCTAAACTTCCCTCCAGAGGTGTTTTTTTTAATTTTTCTTCTAAATGAACAAGCTTCCCCTCAGCACGTACACGATAAAGATGCCCATTATGGACCGTTGCCACCCCAGATGAATCATACCCTCTATATTCAAGACGTTTTAACCCCTCAACCAAAGAGGACGTAACACACCTCTTTCCAAGAACTCCAATAATTCCACACATTAAAAAGCTCCAACCCACATCTTAAGATTTAAATTTTACAAAACAATGCAACAGCCTTTATTTAAAACTATAAATAATTCAAACATGGAATACGGCAATCTTTAAGAATAAACCTTCCATCCATCGTTAGATTAGCACGAAACAAAAGAATAAGCTGAAAATAATCATTTTTTCTGTTTGTTTTCTAACAAACGCTCTCGAAATTTTGTCGCATAGCCCTCTTTTATAACCTGTCGTGCACGCCCAAAAGCCATACTGTTTATAGGAATATTTTCAGTAATAACACTTCCTGAAGCAACATAAGAGCCATCCCCTATTACCAATGGGGAAACAAGTGCCGTATTAGACCCAACAAAAGCATAATCACCAATCATGGTTTTATATTTGTTAAATCCATCATAATTGCAAGTAATCGTACCGGCTCCAATATTGGTATGTGCACCAATTTCGGCATCACCAATATAACTTAAATGATTGATTTTAGAAGATTCTCCTACCTTAGCTTGTTTGACTTCACAAAAATTTCCAATCTTTACGGACTTAGCCAACTCTGTTCCAGGACGCAAACGTGCATAGGGACCAATCTGTGCATCTCTACCAACCACAGCACCTTCGAGATAACTAAATGCATGAATAACCGCACCAGATTGTACTTTTACGCTTAACCCAAAATAAACATTTGGTTCTATCACCACTCCTGGTTCAATTTCTGTATCATAAGAAAAATAGAGTGTTTCTGGCTTTAAGAGTGTAACACCCGATAACATTAAATCGCGCGCTTTACGTTTTTGCCACAAAGAATCAGCCTCAGAAAGCTCAAGACCGTTGTTAATTCCGACAATATCTTCAAAAGGAACTTCAACAACACGCACATCTAGTCCTTCGCGTGTTGCAAGAGAAGCAATATCTGTTAAGTAATATTCTTTTTTCACATTATTATTACCAACTTTCTCTAAAAGAGAAAGTGCATGTTTTCCACGCATAGCGAGTATTCCACCGTTACAAAAAGAAATCTTTTTTTCTTCATTGCTAGCGTCTTTTTCTTCTACAATTGCAATCAATTGACCATTTTTCTCGAGAAGACGCCCATAACCTGTTGGATTTTTGGTATGAAAACCTGCAAAAACAACATCTGCTCCATCAGCAAGCTGTGCACGCATTTGGTGCAATGAATCTTGCTGAATGAGAGGAGTATCCCCAAAAACAATGAGCACATCATCCACCTCCTTTTGCAAAGCTAAACGAGCAGACAAAACAGCATGGGCAGTTCCTAAACGCTCTTTTTGTTCAAAAATCATTACATCTTTTACAAATGACTGAACAACGTGCGTAACCTCCTTAGCACCACATCCCACAACAACTGCTAATTGTGAAGAGCCAGCCAATTCTATTTGTTTTAGAACGTGGCATATAAGAGGCAATCCAGCAATTTTATGAAGTACCTTAGGCAGAAACGATTTCATGCGCGTCCCTTCACCTGCGGCAAGAACAATAGAAAGACAACTTCTAACCATAAAAACACATAAGACTAACGAGAAAATCCAAAAAAATTCATAATATTGTGCCAACGAATATCTTCAATATAACTCAACGAAGGATAATGTTCTAAAAGCCAAAATGAAAGATCCTGCATAGAACCTGTTAAAAACAAAATCCCTGTAAGAATAAGAAAAACACCAATAAATTTTTCAACTTTTCCTAAATGAATACGAAAAGCTCCTAAAAATCGCATAAAACTGCTCGAAAATAAAGCTGCTAACATAAAAGGAATAGCAAGACCTAATGCATAAACCGCTAAGAGAACTGCTCCCTCTCCCACAGTTTCTTTTGTTCCAGCAAGCGTTATAATAGGACCTAAAATAGGGCCAATACACGGTGTCCAACCAAAGGCAAAAGCTAAACCAATAATATACGCGCCTAAAAGACCAGCAGGTGTTTTTTGGGTCTGAAAACGCGCTTCACGAAATAAAAAAGCGATCTTGAAAATCCCCAAAAAATTTAAACCAAAAATAATAATGACAATTCCAGCAGCAAGGGCGAACCAATCACGATAATAACCGATGAACTTACCAATGGTACTTGCACTGGCACCTAAAGCAACAAAAACAGTCGTAAACCCAAGAACAAAAGCAATAACAGAAGACAATAAAGCCCACCGGATAAAGACTTTCTCATCAGGCTTTTCTGAACGAAAATCATCAATACCAACCCCTGCCATATAGCACAAATAAGGAGGAACTAATGGCAAAACGCATGGTGACAAAAAAGAGAGTGCCCCAGCAAAAAACACACCAACTGTTGAAATTTCAATCAAAATTCATACCCCGTCTTTCATCATAGTTTACCCCCCATGAACAACGATCAATCCACGTCTTCATCAACTCGCTGCATATTTTCTTCATTCGCCACCACACTTATATCTTCATCATGACCAGAAACGACTGAAAAAACTTTTTGATAGATTTTATCTTTATTTTTAGCAATTGCAATATACTCTCCCTCCGCTAACACGAGTGAAACATACGCACCAACTGTTTCATAAACGATATCACCAGAATCATTGGCAAGAGACCAACTTGTATCTGCAAGCGCTTCTCCTCCTTCTTGTCGCACCAGCTTTAAGACAATCTGAGCGGACTGATGTTCAAGAGTAACTTCTGTTATTTTACCCGCATCCACTTGAATATCCGAACGAGCCGTCGCATTAATAGAACCATAATGGGAAGCAACATGGTAGCGGCCAGCTTTTAAACGCACAACTGATTGGGGTTTAACATTTGATATAATCACTCCCGTATCATCATTTTCTTTTTCATCCTCATAAATGGTAAAACGGAGTTCCTTTTCATTCATTACGCCATTAAGTAGTGTTGCATTTAAAATGACACCACCAGCCTCAAGATTAAAGTTTTTTACAAGACTCTGCCCATTTTCTAAACGAATATGGCGCACAGCACTCATATGACCAAATGAGACATGAACAAGATAATTTCCTGGTTCGAGATCAAAACGTGCACTTCCCCCCTTATAGGTTGCCACTAATGGTAATTTATTATCAATCCCTAGAATAGGGGCATAAACCCGCCAGACAAGCCCTTTTTCAATATCCGGATGACTATTTGTTAATCGAGCATTCAAAATGAGTTGTGTTTGAGATGCTAAGTTTTCGTTTTCCTGTTCTTGAGTCTTTACAATAAAACTCCTTGATTGTCTCTGCTGCTGATCTTGCCCTTCTCCTGCTTCAGAAAAAGCACAGTGGCTCCAAGTCAATAAAGCAAGCATCACGCACAACCATACACATCGGTGCACTATTTTTATAAGAATACCCATTTTTGCATTGTTGACCAACATGATCTTTTTTTCAAGAAACAATATCACACAGCCATCATTTTAAATTGAGAAACTTACACCACAACCACATGATGAAACAGCATTGGGATTGTGGATTTGAAAAGACTGCCCCATAAGATCATCAACAAAATCAATCTCAGCTCCTTCCATAAAAGGAAGTGATAGTAAATCAATAAAAACAACTGCCCCATCTTTTTTGAGAACGAGGTCATCTTCACACATTTCAGAAACCAAATCATATTTATAAGAAAAACCAGAACACCCACCACCTTCAACAGAAATACGTAATGCTATTTTATCGGGTTTACGCAAAAGTATCTGTGCAATTTTTTTGGCAGCAACATCTGAAATTTTCACATTCATTTTATATATCCTTGCATTAAACCATCAAGAAAGAGTATCCTACACTCAAAGAGCAGTTTATTTCTCATAAACCACTCTCAATTTTAAGATGATAATAGACAGCTTGCAATGGATATAGGAAATATCAACTTCAATTACCAATCTCGAGCAGTATACAGTGCTCATCCACAAACAAGCCGTGGTCGATTATACCATGAAACGATGAGCACCACACGCTCACCTTTTCAACGAGATAGAGATCGTATTATCCATTCTAATGCATTTCGACGTCTTAAACATAAAACGCAAGTGTTTATTGCTGATGAAAGCGATCATTACCGTACTCGCCTAACCCATTCCATAGAGGTTTCTCAAATTGCAAGAACATTAGCCCGTGCCCTGTGTCTTGATGAAGACCTTGCCGAAGCCATTGCCCTTGTTCACGACTTTGGACACACACCCTTTGGCCATGCTGGAGAAGATGCTCTTAATGAAGCCATGGTACATTATGGCGGCTTTGATCATAATGCACAAGCATTACGCATTGTAACAAAACTAGAACAGCGCTATGCAAATTTTGATGGACTTAACCTTACATGGGAAACCCTCGAAGGACTTGTAAAGCATAATGGTCCCCTTTTAGGTCCTCACGCGAAGAATAAGGAGGTTCCTATCGATATTTTACAATACAATGCGAAGCAAGACCTTGCACTCGATTGTTTTGCAGGACTAGAAGCGCAATGTGCTGCTATTGCAGATGATATCGCATACAATGCGCATGATATTGATGATGGTCTACGTTCGCAATTTTTAACACTCGATCAATTTGAACATGTTTCACTAACAGCAGCAATATTAAAAGATATAACAGATGAGCATCCCCACCTCGACCAAACGCGTCGCGGTTACACACTTGTACGAAGACAAATAACAACCATGGTTGAAGATGTTATCAAACAGTCACAAAAAAATTTAGCACGCATCAAACCAACAAGCATAAACGATATTCACCAAACAAAACAAACTATTGTCACCTTTTCACCGACAATGACCGTTTATGAAAAAGAACTAAAAAACTTTTTGTTTAAAAATCTTTACTACCATGAACAAGTTCTTAGTCGTCGCAATGCTGCAAAATGCATTGTACAAAAATTATTCAATCGTTATTATGAAAATCCAAATACAATGCCTGAAAGTTGGCAGAACAAAACAGTGCACTTAAAAAATCAAGAGTTAGCACGTTTGATTGCTGACTTTCTTTCAGGCATGACGGATCACTACGCTCTACGTGAATATCAGCGTTTATTTGACCATACAGATAATTTCGTTTAATGGCTTTTGGCATCATCATGGAAGCTAAATATGAATATCTTTAAAAACTTCGAAAAAAAAATTAAGAGATCAATTGAATTATCTGATATAAAAGGAAAAAATGGAGAAGCTCTGGATTTATCAAAAATCACTGTTGATCCTCCGCGTGATTCCTCCCATGGTCATTTATCAACCAATGCTGCTATGGTGCTTGCAAAATCTATTGGAATCAATCCATGTGCACTTGCAGATAAAATCATAGAACTTCTTAAAAATGATTCCTCTATCGAAAATATAGATGTTGCCGGTCCTGGTTTTATAAACATAAAGCTTACAAAATTATTTTGGCAAGATGCTATAAAATCCATGCTTGAATTAGGCTCTTCTTATGGTCGTATTCCAATGGGACAAGGAAAATGCGTCAATGTTGAATATGTCTCAGCAAATCCCACTGGACCAATGCATGTAGGACACTGCCGCGGAGCAGTTGTTGGGGATGTTCTCTCCAACTTGCTACAATTTACGGGCTATAACATTACAAAAGAATACTATATCAATGATGCGGGTCAACAAATCGAAGTCCTCGCCCATTCGGTACTATTGCGCTATCGTGAAGCTCTTGGGCAAGAAATTAATGAAATTCCAGAAGGACTCTATCCTGGAGAATACTTGATACCATTGGGTCAATCGCTTGCTCAAGAGTTTGGTGACCAACTCCTCACGATGGATAAAGATGAAGCCTTATCTCTTGTGAAAGAACGTGCAATTCATGCAATGATGTCCATGATTCGCGAAGATTTGGCTGCTCTTAATATTTATCATGATATCTTTTTCTCTGAGCGAATGCTTTATGCAGATAATGCACGCGCCATTCGTAACACCATCAACGACCTCACTTTAAATGGTTATATCTACAAAGGAAAACTCCCCCCTCCCAAAGGACAAAATACAGAAGACTGGGAACCAAGCGAACAAACTTTGTTCCGTTCAACAAATGTCGGTGATGACCAAGACCGTGTTTTAGTCAAATCTGACGGTTCTTACACTTATTTTGCTGCTGATGTTGCTTATTTTCGGAATAAATTTAATCGTCATTTTGATGAAATGATTTATATTCTAGGCGCAGACCATGCTGGCTATGTAAAGCGGCTAGAGGCAATGGCAAAAGCAATTTCTGGGGATAAAGCTAAATTAAGTGTCTTCTTGTGTCAATTGGTAAAACTTTTTCGCAACGGTCATCCTGTACGCATGTCAAAAAGAGCAGGATCTTTTGTCACTCTACGGGATGTTGTCGAAGAGGTTGGACGTGATCCTGTGCGTTTTATGATGCTATACCGTAAGTGTGAAGCACCTCTTGATTTTGATTTTGCAAAAGTAACAGAACAATCAAAAGATAACCCCATCTTTTACGTACAATATGCAAGTGCACGTTGTCACTCAGTCTTTCGTCAAGCACAAGAAGCGCTTCATATTAAAAGCTTTTCAAATGATACATTGATTGCCCATCTTCATCGATTAACAGATGACCATGAAATATTGTTAATACGCAAACTTTCTGAATATCCACGTATCATTGAACAGGCCGTCGTTCATAAGGAACCGCATCGATTAGCTTTTTATCTTTATGACCTTGCCTCCAGCTTTCACACCCATTGGAATAAAGGGAGTGAAAATCTCAATTTACGCTTTATTCAACCTGATGATAAAGAGTTATCCTTTGCAAGATTAGGATTGATACAAGCTGTTATCAATATTTTATCATCAGGGCTTACCATCATAGGAGTCGAAGCACCGATAGAAATGCGTTGAAAAAGTTCTATAAATACATACAATAGGTACTCTATTGATAAACTTTTTCATGTATCCTTGCATGAGAGGGGGAAAATTTATAATTTTAATATAACAAATCAAAATCAACCATTGATTGCACGTAAGTGCAAACCATCATGTGAGAAAAGCTATGAGCGATAACGATCGCAAAAATCTACACGAAACAAAACACGATCATGAACACCATGATCCTTTAGAAAGGCTTACGCGCATTTTTAATCCGCACAAACAAAACGGAAACCAAAATGAGCAATCTTCTTTAAAAACAGATCGATCAACATCTCATCCCGAAACATCATCCCATGATGATGATTTTGATTTGTCCTTTCTAGAAGAGGAACTTGAAAATAATTTAGCACATGACTTACCGTTTGATGATCAAAAAAAACAATGGGACTTGCATGCAACCAGCAACGCAACAGCCTCAAATATTGCACAAGCTGCTTCTTTCAACCATTCAAAACAAAATAATTTATCTGAAGAGAAATATTCTTCACCTAGCAGTCATGATGAAGAACAAATTTTAGATGCGCTTTCTCCATTACCAATCCCAAAGAATCAATCACCTCAACAAAAAACAACAGCAACCAGTGCTGATCCTTTTCTTGAAAAAAGTAATCTTATGTCACAATCAGAATCAGAAAATTTCTTTTTTGATAAATCTGAAAAGCACGAAAATAAGAGAGAGATGCCAGAAGATGTTGAACAAACCAATCGTTTTTCACAAATAAATTCACAACAAACTGAGACTACGAATATACAAAAAACTTATGATGACAATCAAAACCTCTATGACACTCCTATAAACTATCCCTATAAAATTTCAGCTGATCAAGAAAATTGGATTAAAAAAGATTATCCTGATGTCTCCTCTTCTACAGAGGAAAATGAGTTTCTCTCATCTTCTAATCTTGTGTCAGAAAGACAAAACACTGCAAGAAATCAAACAAGAAGTACCTTCTCCTCACCTTTAGATTCTCCACCAGTTGATAGACAATCTTATTTAAAGGGGGCTTCACAAGAAGATCATACAACCAATTATCCCCATTTTTTTGCAGAAAACCCCTCACAACAAGAAACTTATGGCGAAAAAGTTCCGATATATGATGAGTCTCGAGCCCAATACATCAATAACGCCGAAGGTGCCTCTAACCCAAATAGAGAAATTTCATATAATGAAAATAATTTAGATGAGTTTCTTTCCTCACCCCCCTCTTTAAATACAAAACAAACGGATGGCTTTTTTGCCCATAACTATACGCACAGAGATACTCCCCCTCCCAATGTTGATACTTATACATTTTCAGAGGAAATCGTAGAAAAAACTGGTCCTATTATGGTTCCAGAAGTCCCGTATGAAGCGCCAGAATATGATGTGCCAACTAGTGGTGGTTTAGAAGAAGAATTTGCTGATGTACTTAATGTAGGAAATGTCCCAACGGATAATTTTTCTCAAAAACAACAGAAAAATGAGGTTTTTAGTGAAGTTTTTCATCAGTCTATGCAAAATTCAAAAGAAGGTGTTTATATAAACTCTAAAGAACAAAATTCCGACTATTTTTCTTCTGCCAATATGGAATATAATTTTCCCCCTTTTAGCGAGAATTCATCATATACAAGCTCAGATGAGGTTCCCACGCATCCACCAGCTCCTCCTCCCTTAAAAAGTTTTATTTTTAGTAAAACTTTCGTTAAAGGTATTTTTATACTTATTTTAATAGGAATTGGGTTTGCTGGTTATTCGCATTTTTTTATGCCATCACAAAAAAATGAAGAAACGGTCATTATCCACGCTGATAATGCGCCTTTTAAATTCAAACCAGAAACAACTGAACCGAAAAATGATGTTGCACATAATTTAGATATCTATAAACAAACAACTGAACAAAATGAGAAACAAGAAAACACACAACAATTTCTTATTGATAACTCTGAACAACCTGAAAATTTAAAAGAATTAAATCCTGAAGAATCTTCCAACGCTTCATCTTATTCTTTAAATGAATCTGATGTTGAAGATGCAGTCACAGAAGCCATAAACCATACTATTCCAATGCGAGAAGTACAAACTGTTATTGTCAATCAAGATGGTACAGTTACACTAGCCCCCGCGCGTCAAACAAAAAGCAAAACTGCTGCTCAATCTGAAGAAAGCATTGATCAAGCTTCTAATGAACTTCAAGATTCGTCCCTTGTTTCGTCGCATGATTCTGATATAAACGACCAAGAAAGAGATCATGATCTCAAAAATAATATTGATAAAATAATCGCAGAAAATAATTCTAGCTCAAATATTGAAGAAAAATTTATCCCTATCCCTTCTCATGCAGAAAGAAATACACAAGTTGAAACACCAGCCGCGTCTCGCCCCATATCACGAAACAGAGTCGCAGCACAAAATTCAGAAAGTTATTACGTACAACTTGCATCTCAACCAACGTATGAGCTCGCTAGAAATTCTTTAAAAAATATGAAATCTAAATTTGGATTCCTTATCGGTACCCGTTCTTTAAATATTCAATCCGCTTTTATACCAGGAAAAGGCACTTATTACCGTGTTCGGATTCAAACACAAGACCGTAATGAAGCCATAATCCTTTGTGAAACCATTAAAAGTTCTGGAGGAAGTTGCTTCATCACGCGCTAAATAAATAATGCAACGGTTATTAAAACCGTTGCATTATTTATTTCCATACCATTTAATTACTTATCAAAAACTTCAGAAATTAAAATCGTCTAATCTTTTTTATGTCTTTGCGCTGACTTTATTCTTTAGTCTACGTCGATTTTCGTCCTATCTAAAAGATTATATTTATAAAAAATCACTCCGTACCCTTATAAGTATAAGGTACAGAAGGAAGCGAATTTAAATCTTTTTTGGGCGTTGTTACGCTTTGGCTTGTTTCTGGAGTATTATAACGCGAACTATGTTCAGGAGATTTTGCAAAAAAAGATCCTAAAAAACCAAAAACAAACCAGAGAATAACGACCGCAAGAAGAATAGCAAAAATACCCTTAGCAATTGAAACACGTTGTTCACTATCTCTTCTTTCTGCTGCCATACGTTCTTCATATGTGTAATAATTTTTATCAATCATAGTAGATTCCTTTTCTCAATTCCCTTACCTTTTAATTTCTAGAAAATATGCATATATGAAATTATTCAGATACTTATTGTGAGAAAACGATAATTATAGAAAAAAGTTCCAGCTTACTTCATAAAGTTGAGAAAAAGAGGCGAGAGTAGAATTAAAATACCTACCATACCTTTGAATTCTATAATAAACTCCTTTATGTTCTATAATAAAACATTGACACAAAGGTTTTGTTAATAATAGAGTTATAATCAAAATATTTCATTATTTTTATTAATAAAAATGAAACATACTCAAAAGGTTTTTTATGAAATCTCCTATATCGTCGCTTCCCTTTAAAATAGAAAAACACCCATCTCCTCTGTCAGAAGAAAAATGTGAAGAAATTTTAAAAAGTCCCGGTTTTGGTCAATTTTTTACAGACTACATGTGTACTATTCAATGGACTGAAGACAAAGGCTGGCATAATGCCATCATTTCTCAATACAAAGCTTTAGAAATTAACCCTGCAAGTACCGTTTTACATTACGGACAGGAAATTTTTGAGGGTTTAAAAGCATATCGCGCAAAAGATGGACGCATCTTGCTCTTCCGTCCTGATGCCAATGCACAACGCTTTATAGAATCAGCGAGGCGTTTAGCTATGCCAGAATTGCCAAAAGATATTTTTCTGGATGCCGTTCATCAATTAGTAAAAATTGATCAAAAATGGGTTTCTGATCAGCCCAACGCTAGCCTCTATATCCGTCCATTTATGTTTGGCAATGAAAACTTTTTGGGAGTCCGCCCTTCTCAAGAATATCTTTTTTGTGTCATAGCCTCTCCAGTTGAATCCTATTTCAAAGGAGAAGAAAAATCTGTCAGCGTCTGGATTGAAACAGATTATAGTCGTGCCGGTCCAAGAGGAACAGGAGCTGCCAAATGTGGTGGAAACTATGCAGCAAGCTTACTTGCACAAAAAACTGCAACTGAAAATAATTGTAGCCAAGTACTTTTCCTTGATATGATTGAACATAAATGGATTGAAGAACTTGGTGGTATGAATGTCTGCTTTATTATGGACAATAATACACTTGTAACCCCCCCACTTAATGGAACTATCCTTCCAGGGATAACCCGTGATTCAATCTTAAGGTTAGCTCAACAAATGGAATTAAAAATAGAAGAGCGTCCTTATTCTTTTGCAGCGCTTCAAGAAGATGCAAAGAGTGGACACCTTAAAGAAGTTTTTGCTTGTGGTACAGCTGCCGTTGTCACATCAATTGGTCGTTTTAGGTATAAAGGGGGAGAATTTATTATTGGAAATGAAACAGTTGGAGAAGTTACAAAGCAGCTTCGTACACAATTGGTTGGCATTCAAAAAGGGAACATAGAAGATAAAAATGGCTGGGTACATTCTGTCCAGCTCTCATAATAATAAGGTATTCTCATATCTATAAACGCTTCCATGAAAGTAGATTCATGGAAGCGTATTTCCTAGAAAAACTCCCTCTATTTTTAGTGACAAAAAAAGAAAGCATTAATCAAATTTCGAATGATTTCTATGCTTTGCTTTAATATTACGGACTGTACCCGTATGGGAGCGCATTACGAGAGTTTCCGTTTGAATGTAACGAGATGTAAATTTAACACCAGAAAGCATATTGCCATCTGTCACCCCTGTTGCTGAAAACAAAACATCACCCTTTGCCATTTCTTCCATTGTATAAACCTTATTGGGATCACTAATCCCCATTTTAGCTGCACGAGCAATTTTCTCTTCTGTATCAAGCAGCAAACGACCTTGCATCTGTCCTCCAATGCAGCGCAAAGCAGCAGAAGCTAAGACACCTTCAGGTGCTCCACCAATCCCCATATAGATATCAATACCTGTTTCTTCTGGATCAGTTGTATCAATAACAGCAGCCACATCTCCATCCCCAATCAAGCGAATCGACGCCCCTGTCGCTCGTACTTCATTAACCAATTTTTCATGACGAGGTCTATCCATAATACAAACAACAATCTGATTAACAGTCACTCCTTTAGCCTTCGCAAGAGCATGTATATTATCGGTAGGACAAGCATCTATATCGACTACTCCCTTTGGATAACCAGGACCAATAGCAATTTTGTTCATATAAACATCAGGGGCATAAAGGAGATTACCCTTTTCAGCAATTGCAACTACTGCCAAAGAATTGGCAATATTTTTAGCACAAAGTGTTGTTCCCTCTAGTGGATCAAGTGCAATATCGATCGCCAATCCACTTTGAAGACCTACTTTTTCTCCAATATAAAGCATAGGCGCTTCATCCCGCTCACCTTCGCCAATCACCACTGTACCATCAATAGGCAATCGATTAAGTTCCTGCCGCATTGCATCTACAGCAGCTTGATCCGCTGCCTTTTCATCGCCACGTCCGCGCCAGCGTGCAGCAGCAACAGCAGCACGTTCAGTAACACGTACCAATTCAAGCGTCAAAATACGATCAAGTCCATTTAAAATCTTCTGAGTTGTGGGCATATGAAAAAATCCTACCGAATGAATACCAGAAAAAATATGAGTCCTTATTAAATACTAAGAATAAAGTTTTTTGGCAAAAATGAAAATTTTCCACAAGAGATAAAGGAACCCAAGCGTGACTTTTGTCATTATCAAGATAAGTTATCAATTCTCTGCCATAGGTTCAATACGAATAAATTGAGATTTTGCAACAAGATGTCCATCTTTTTCAATTTCTGCAAGTGCCTGTCGTACATTCACCTCTGTTGTTTCATGCGTAATTAAAATAATTGTTTTTTCAATTTGATCTTCTACAAAAGATCTTTGAACAATCGACTCCAATGAGATGTGATTATCAGCCATATGCCTTGCGACCGCGGCAAAAACACCAGTACGATCATGAACATTTAAACGAATAAAATAACCACCTGCATGATGCGAAATACGTGCTTTTTTATGAGGAGCAAGTTCTAATGCTGGGCGTCTTAAAACAGGTGCATACTGAAAACCAGAACGCGCTTTTGCTATATCAGCCAAATCACCAATAACGGCTGATGCTGTTGCCTTTCCTCCGGCGCCAGGACCAGAAAACAGTAATTCACCTAATAAATCACTTTGAATAGAAAGAGCATTGGTCACACCATTTATCTGTGCAATCATTGAGGATGTTGGTACCATTGTTGGATGAACGCGTTGCTCTATTCCAGAATCCGTTTTTAATGCAACCCCTAAAAGCTTAATCCGATACCCCAATTCATCAGCTGCTCGAATATCAATTTGCGAAATATTATGAATTCCTTCAACATAAACATCATCTAACGAAACAGCAGTCCCAAATGCCAAGCTTGTCAACAAAGCTAATTTATGAGCAGTATCATTTCCCTCAATATCAAAACTTGGATCTGCTTCAGCATACCCAAGTCTCTGTGCATCTGCTAAACAATCTTTAAATGAAAGACCTTCCGTAAACATACGTGTTAATATATAATTACAGGTTCCATTGAGAATACCATAAATTCGCGATATGCGATTACTAACAAGTGATTCTCTCATCGCTTTGATAACAGGAATTCCCCCTGCAACAGCTGCTTCAAAATGAAGAAAAACACCCTTTTTTTCTGCAATTATAGCGAGCTCTACTCCATGTCGAGCAAGAAGAGCTTTATTGGCTGTTACAACATGATGTCCCGCCTCAAGCGCTCTCTTAACAGCGGTATACACCACATCCAATTCACCACCAATTAACTCTACAAAAACATCAATCTCATCAGAAGCAGCCAACTCCACAGGTGAATCAAACCATTTTATACCACTAAGATCAATTTCACGATTGCGACCTTTATCACGCGCACTAACAGCAACAACTTTGATGAATCGTCCACATTGACAAGCTAAACTATTCGCTTTTTCACATAGAGTTCGAACAACTGAAGTACCAACTGTACCAAGTCCCGCAACACCAACTTTTAAAGCTTCTGCCATTATTAACCACTGATCCCTATCTTCATTGAAAAATCGTTTAAATGATGTGCCAATCAACACAAAAAGTACTTATGTTCATAAGAACAAAAGAAATACCCTGCTCTATTCATTCATTTTCTCTAATAGAATTATCCCCGCTTGTTCAATCAACATTCCTAAAAATATAATATTTATTGTCTTCAAAGCTTTCAGAATCTTTATAAAATAGCTAATTCAGAATGAAAATCTGTAAAACTTATAAATACAAGTTTCCATAAAGAAAAGTTCTAAAAATAATCAATAACAAGTTAAAGAATATTGAAGACTTGGTAAGAAATAATAAAAAAATCTCTTCTAAATCAACAAGTATGGAACAAAAAACATTCTTTCATATGATAAATTAAGGGAATGGACAAAATAAAGTAGATCAGTAAATGATAACACATTCCTTCCTACCATTCCATAGCTTTAACTATAAATCTTTAATGCAAAAATCTTAACGCACTCATATATCAAAATAGAACCTTACATTAAAGTAAAAAACAAGACTTGATATGTGTACATCATAATTCTGAAATATTATAAATATGGAGAATAAATTTGCAAAATTCGAATATTTTATCTCAACTTATTACCACCTCTTTTTATTACCACCTCTTTGCAAAACTAGCGAATTGAAATGACAAAAAACTCAATTTACCCTTTATCCACGCTAATTCATTTTCAAATCAAGAACTTCTCAATATGTGAAAGAACAAATGAATGGTTTTTAATTTTAAAAATTTTACAGTCATGTAAAAGTAAATATAAGAAAATTATTTTTTAATATATTCTGTAAAAATTGCTTTAATATTTTTATTGTAAAGAATCTTTTTATATTTTGTTAAACTGAAAGGAATCTGTGGCTTGTTCCTCAAAAAAACTTTTGTATGATTGGTATTATTTGTTAATTTGGTAATAAATATTGTCTTGCCACTTCATAAATTATACAGTTTTTGCTTTATGATAAGCTCAAATGAGAAGTCTTTCTGTATAAAGGCTCTTTCAAGCAAGTTAAATAATATTCTCATGTGGTGAGCAAAGATAACAAACAATAAAATATGCAAAAAATAAATACATTAAAAATGCTGCTTTTGATCATTTTTGCCTACTCCTCAAACTGAAAATATCATTCCCTGAGATGATACCCACATCAAAATTTTCTATCAATCATGATAACTTTATATTTTTTCTACAAAAAATCTTAGAAAATAAAATGATCCAAACAGGAATCGCTCAAAAGTTATTCAATAAAACACACTTTTTTCAAAAAAAATGACACAGAGGGCTTGCGAAGTAAAAAGATCCTCTCTATAAGCCTCATCATTGGTTTGCGCCCATCGTCTAGCGGTTAGGACATCGCCCTTTCACGGCGGAAACAGGGGTTCGATTCCCCTTGGGCGTACCATGTTTCTTTTTTCTATGTGTAATATATTCATTTTATTTGTTTTTTTTAAAATGAGGGATGCATAAATAAAAATGAGGGAATAAGATTTTAAAAGGAATCTCTTCGTAAAAAGGATACAAGAATCATTAGGTGATTAATTTCTTTGTTGCATTTCGAGGATAGTGCTTTACTGCACACAGTTAATAACAATAAGAATCGATAAAACATAAGAATTAGAAGATTCTAGCTCGCGATACGGTAATTTATAAGTCATATTTTTGCGTCTGTTGTTAATTTTTAAATTAAAACCAGCCGCATTATTTATACGTTTTTTCCAACCTTCAAAATTGAAGTTTCTCCCAAACGCATTTTATATGAAGCATTTCTAATTACAGTGCCTTTGTTATCACATTAAACTTTTTATAAACAAACAGACCATAAGTTTAGAATTGAAATAGCAATATAAAAATAGTTTCTTATTCACCTAACACAACAAATCAAGAAACTATAATTCAGAATACGATCAACTTATTAAATGGAATCTCTGATAATAAAGATGCATAATCCCTGTCCCCCGGTGATCTAACTACCTTATCTATTAAACAGATTCTTCATCAATCATAGAATAATTATAGATTTGCAAACACATCACTTCTTTTCAAAAATTAAACCCTCCAACAAAATTTTACACTCTATTGATAATATATTCTAAAAGCTCATATTTGAATGCTTTTTTCCCTTGTTTTTACTTTTCATTATAAACTTGAAAGTGTTATACAAGTAGTATCGCTTAAAAGAAAAAGGATTTCTAATGTTAAAGATCAAAGTAGAAAACCCCGTTGTTGAACTTGATGGGGATGAGATGACCCGCATCATCTGGAAATATATCAAAGATAAATTAATCCATCCCTACCTCGACATTGATCTAAAATATTATGATCTTTCCGTCGTAAATCGTGATGCAACCAATGATCAGGTAACTATCGATTCTGCCAATGCTATCAAAAAATATGGGGTTGGTATAAAATGCGCAACCATCACACCTGATGAGGCACGCGTTAAAGAATTTAACCTAAAAAAAATGTGGAAATCACCTAATGGCACAATCCGCAATATTTTAGGAGGAGTCATTTTTCGCGAACCCATTATCTGTAAAAATGTCCCTCGCCTTGTTCCTAACTGGACAAAGCCAATTATTATCGGACGTCACGCTTTCGGTGATCAATACAAGGCAACAGATTTTAAATTTCCAGGAAAAGGGAAATTAAGTATTAAATTTGTCGGTGATGATAATCAAATTATTGAACATGATGTTTTTGATGCTCCAAGCGCAGGGGTTGCCATGGCTATGTATAACCTTGATGAGTCAATTCGTGATTTTGCCCGCGCATCCTTTAATTATGGACTACAACGGAATGTTCCAGTTTATCTTTCAACAAAAAATACCATTCTAAAAACTTACGATGGTCGTTTTAAAGATATCTTTCAAGAAATATTCGATATGGAATTTAAAACTGAATTTGAAAACCGTAAATTATATTACGAACACCGTCTTATTGATGATATGGTTGCTTCTGCATTAAAGTGGTCAGGTGGATACGTATGGGCATGTAAAAACTATGATGGTGATGTCCAATCTGATATTGTTGCCCAAGGCTTTGGTTCTCTGGGTCTCATGACTTCTGTTCTCATGACACCTGACGGCAAAATTGTTGAAGCAGAGGCAGCACACGGCACTGTAACACGCCATTATCGTCAGCATCAAAAGAATGAAGAAACATCAACGAACTCTATTGCATCTATTTTTGCATGGACGCGTGGACTAGCGCACCGTGCTAAACTAGATAACAATGAGAAGTTAAAAAACTTTTCCACGACATTGGAAGAAGTTTGTATTAAAACCGTCGAAGAAGGTTTTATGACTAAAGATCTCGCACTTTTGATTGGGCCTAAACAAAAGTGGCTTTCTACAACAGGTTTCCTCGATAAAATTGATGAGAATCTCAAAAAAGCAATGGGCAATTAAGTTATTACTTAAATTAAAATTCAAAGCTCTAAACAGAGCTTTGAATTTCTCTTGGCAAATTCAAAGAAGTACCTTATAAGTAAAAAGAGGATAAATTTTTATTAAATAGCAAAAAACAGTGAAAAAACAGGGCTGGTCTGCGCTTTTATTGGGTAAAAATGGTCTTTGCTTTTTAACGTTTACAGGTGGAGTTGTGTTACACGCCACCAACGTTTATATTGTTATTACTATTTTACCCTCTCTTATGAATCATATTGGCAGTGAAATATATTATTCTTGGGTAGCTACTGTCTTTATTACAGCTTCACTCGTGGGTACTTCACTTGCAACAAAAATATTAGGGAAATTAGGTCCTCGCAATGCGTATGTTATTTCTGGACTTATCTTCACCCTAGGTACTTTTATGTGCAGCATTTCTTCATCTATGCCATTGTTTTTAATAGGACGCTTTATTCAAGGATTTGGAAGTGGTTCTTTGTTATCCCTATCCTATTCCATGGTACGGATTGTTTTCAGCCCATCTTTATGGTCACATGCATTAAGTATTATCTCTGGAATGTGGGGAATATCAACCTTGTTAGGACCAGCAATCGGGGGGCTTTCTGTATATTATGGCCTATGGCGAGCATCCTTTTTGGTCATTGGCGTATTAGCTATATTTTTCTCACTCATCGCCTTTAAATTTTTACCAAAAAAGAATGAAAACGATGTTCCAACACCCCCTCTTCCTCTTCTCCAGCTTTTCATACTCACCTTATTGATTTTTATTATTTCTGTTGGAGGGGCTATGGAGTCTACAATAGCAAAAATTTGCGGATTAGTTATCGGACTTAGTCTTCTCTTTGTTCTAGCAAAAATCGAATCATCTACCCCTCATCCTATGTTGCCCCGCAAATCCTTTTCTTTCTCTTCTGAAATCTTTTCTGTTTACGCATTGATACTTGTTATGACAACAGTCGTATACAGTATAGAACTTTATTTTCCACTTTTTCTTCAAGAGCTTCATGGGCAAGCTCCACTTATTGCTGGTTATATAGCAGCACTTATGAGCCTAGGGTGGACATGTGGAGCCATCTCAAGTGCTGGTGTCTCCACAAAAAAAATTCGCAACATCATTGTATACTCGCCCCTATTAAAACTGTTAGGCATAGTGATTCTTTTATGGCTCATCCCAACAGAAGTTTCTGCGCTTAAATATATTTTTATTATTTGCTTAGCACTGTTTTCTATTGGAATCAGTGCGGGCATAGCATGGCCACATTTGCTCACAAGGATCTTACAATGTGCAAATGATGAAGATGCTCTCCGTGCCAGTGAATCCCTTACCTCTGTACAACTATTTTCAGCGGCCTTAAGTGCAACTCTAGCAGGAGTCATCACCAATCTTGCTGGTCTCTTTAATCCTGGAGGAACAATAGGAATGATCTTAGCAGCAAAAACTCTTCTTATAGTGCTCATGGGTCTTTTATTTTGTCTTGCTATTCCATTAGCACTGCGCATTTCTTACTGCATATTAAAAAACCCAACAGGACATTCCAATAACTAAAAATAAATATAAAAATTCCTTCTTCATTTTAAAAATGAAAAATATTAAGCATGCTTTTCCATATACCATGAGACGCAAAAAACCATTAATCCACACAAAGTTAGAACACTTCCTAAAACAGCTGTATATTCATAATTATAACCCAATTTTAAAACTAATGCTCCAGATTCTGCACCAAGAGCGTTGGCAATATTAAAAGCAGACTGCATTAATGCTCCTGCCAAAATCTGTCCCTGTAGTGCAACATCCATAATTTTTGTTTGTATAGAAGGCATAGCAGCAAAAGAAGTTCCAACAAAAAAGCATCCTATTGCCGCTGTTAACGGAGCATAGGATAAAAAGAAAAAAACAAAAAAAACAAATACGCTCCAAAGCATAGACAAAAATATCATCGGCGAAATACCAATTTTAACGGCCAATTTAGGCCCCAAGAGATTTCCTACCACCATACCCAATCCAACTAACGGCATGATAAATGGTACCAACTCAAGTGAAACACCAGAAATATGCATTAACGTTGGCTTGATATAAGTAAAAACAGAAAATAATCCTGACGCTCCCACCGAAACCATCAACAAAAGAAGCCACACCTGCTTTTGCTTTAATGCACCCATTTCTTGCAAAGGATTCGTTTTTGGAAAAATTGAATCACAAGGAAAAAAATTCCAAATAAGCAAGCTACACAATAAAGCAATCATACCCACAAGGATAAAAGCAATCTGCCAACCAATAAGTTGACCAATCCAAGTAGCACTTGGTGCTCCCAAAACGGTTGCAATTGTTAAGCCGAGCATAACATATCCAACAGCTTTAGAACGTTCTTTCATTTCTACCATTGAAGAAGCAACCATAGCCGCAAGTCCAAAATAGATTCCATGGGGAAGTCCACTGAGAAAGCGTAATACTACTAATATGCTAAAATCAGAAAAAAAGGCACTAGCAATATTTGCTAAAGCATAAAAAAGCATCAATCCTATCAAAACAGTTTTGCGTGATACCTGAGCTGTTGCCACAGCTAAAAGAGGTGCTCCAATCACAACTCCTAATGCATAAGCAGAAATATATTGACCAGCGGTAGGAATATCAACATAGGAACTTCTTGCCATCTCTGGCAGTAGCCCCATTGCAACAAACTCTGCAGTACCAATAGCAAAACTGCCCACGGCAAGAGCTAAAATTATTAAACGTCGTATTCTCGAATCAATTCCCAATACAAGAACCTTTTGTTGATAAGAATCCCTCATATCATCACTTCTGAATAGGAGTTTTAACTGTAAATATCTGTAATACACACAAACAAAAATTCAAAACATTGTTATACGCATGCCCAATAGTCCCCAATAAAGTTTTAGAAATATTTTGATATATAAAGCATTTTATGGAGTTTTAAGTAAGATTCTTTAATGGAAAATCTTTGAAAACCTCAAGATCATAGACGTATTCACCTATTTCTATCAGATCTACCAGATAATAAAATTTGTCTCCTCTTTTTAGCCGTTGAAATTTACAGTGAAAAATTTATTTTACAACGATATACTATACCCTATAAATAATTCTAAAATTTGCTGAATAATGCATTTCAAACAAGTGAACAATATCTCATCATTATCTTGATACAAAGATAAAACCTCTCCCCCAATTATTGTTGCTTTATTTTTGCTATCTAAATGCAGATTCCCCAAATCGATAAGCTATAATTTCAACTCTAGGCCATTCTTATAAATTATTATAGAGTCTTTTAAAAATTCTCATGATAATAGTGCTTGGTTTCTAGATTTATTAAATATCCTCTTTTAGGCATCTTTCCCCCTCCTTCACAGAGGAATCGCATCAGATATCTAACTCACTATCTGTAAATTAAAATATTCACGTAAATATATTATTGATTATTTTCAGATAAATTCTATAAACAAATTATAAAATAAATATAATAATTTTTATTTCAATATATCTATTGATATATTATAATTATTGTGATTAATTTTTAATTTATTATGACATAATATATATAGTTTTATAATATTAATAATATTAAATAAATCTATTTTAAATAAAATTTATATATAAAAACTTAAAAAATAAAATTATAATATTTTAAATTTTGTAATTTTATTTTAGCTTTATTTTAATTTTCTAAAAATTTATCTGTTCGATTGTATATAATCCATTCTTTACCTTTAGTAATAAAAAACACCAAGTAGCTCATAAAAGTACAATTTTCATACTTCTTTAAGAGTTCGCTAACGCCTCATTAACATTGTTGCTGTAAACAGTCATCAGAAACAGAAAAACTGTTTTTCTCCGGATCAGGTAGCGCGTACCGGAGTAACAGTTTCTGTTTTATATAGTAATTAGAAAAGAATATGTGCCCTTATAAGACCGCACTGTTATATCCTAAGATAGTGAAATTTTATAATTTTGGAAGATGTTTCTAATTTCATATTTTTAACTAAATTTGTAAGTGCGAGAATAAATTCAATAAAAAAATGAGGTGCTATATTACGATTAATATTTTAGCGTCCTTGTGCCCATAGAGCACACGTTTCAGCGCAAAAATCAGCATAACAGCCTTCCTCAATGGCATCACGAATTCCCTGCATAAGTTGTTGATAATAAAAAAGATTATTCCAAGTCAACAACATCCCCCCAAGAGATTCACCAGATTTGATCAAATGATGCAAATAAGCACAACTATAATCATGTGCTGCTGGACAAAGTGACTGTGGATCAAGAGGATGTGGATCTTCTGCATAACGCGCATTACGCAAATTAATTCTACCAAAGCGGGTAAAAGCTAAACCATGACGTCCTGCACGCGTTGGCATAACACAATCAAACATATCAACACCACGTGCAACACTTTGTAAAATATCATCAGGTGTCCCTACTCCCATAAGATAGCGTGGTTTATCCTCTGGTAAAATCGGACAAGTAGTATCCAATACTGCTGTCATAACACTCTGCGGCTCACCAACAGCAAGCCCTCCAATAGCGTAACCTTTTAAATCGATTTCTTTTAATGCTTGAGCAGAACGTTCACGCAGTTTCATATTATCACCACCTTGAACAATCCCAAACAATGCTTTATCTGGCTGATCTCCAAAAGCTGTTTTACAACGCAACGCCCACCGCAATGAAAGTTCCATAGCTTCTTCCATTTCTTTTTCAGTTGCTGGTAATGCAATACATTGATCCAACTGCATCTGGATATCAGCACCAAGAAGTCCTTGAATTTCGATAGAACGCTCTGGACTCATTTCATAGTAAGCTCCATTAATGTAAGAGCGAAAAATCACACCTTGTTCAGTAATTTTACGGATTCCCGCCAATGACATAACCTGAAAGCCACCAGAATCGGTTAAAATAGGTCCGCTCCAGCGTGAAAATTCATGTAATCCTCCCAAACGCGCAACACGTTCAGCTCCTGGACGTAACATTAAATGATAAGTATTTCCCAAAATGATATCTGCACCAAGATCACGAATTTGATCCATATACATAGCCTTAACGGTTCCTGCCGTCCCAACAGGCATAAATGCGGGTGTACGAACACATCCTCGCCCCGTTATAATTTCGCCTCGACGTGCATACCCATCTTGAGCAATTTTTCTATACTGAAATGTCTTTATCATAACTCTCGTCTTTTTGATTCCACCAATGCATATCTCTATAGAAAGAAAAAAGATATCCCCTACGAGCATTGTCATAAGCTTTATGAATTAATTTTTGATTCGCTCAATATTGTAATCAGCATCAAAAATTAAACGAGATAAAAGAACATTTCTTGTTAAGAAATCACCATAATAAAAGTAATAATCTAGCTCCAAAAAAATAGTAAAATCCTTATAATACCATACCTCAAAATACCTACGCTTAACGCACTAAAGCCTTAACAGAACTGCAAAATTATTATCACAATAATTTCATCTTCACATACTTCCATAAGCAGTAACTTTGTACCCATAGAAGAAAATTCTGAATGCATTGTACAGCTTACAATATTCTTTAACTTTTACAGATAAAAAATTTTTCATCTACTGAATACAGCGATCCTCACGCTTAATAAAAGCGCAAATGAGCATAATCACTTATCCACTCACAATATTGAGATAGCTCTTGGCATTTAAGATAATTCACAAAAGAAATTAACGTGTAAATAAAAATACTTAAAAAAACTAAAAATGCTTTTTGTAAAGATTCTCAAATACCAAAAGCTCTATCGTAACATTAGAGGCTGAAAAAACGTATGATGGTACCTGCTTGTTCCTTCACAAGCTTTAAAGAAGGTAGTGCATAATAGATTTTATACTATTTATAGCTTTAAAACTATACACGCCATGAAGGTCATCGTGGAAGTGAATGTTGATATGCACTAAGAAATGCTTCTTAAAAACACGTAAATAAGCAACACAAGTGTATTCCGTTTGGAGCATTCCTCTATTAAAAAACGAGAAAAATAAAAGCGTAAGTCCATGCATAATCTTCATTATTTAAAAGATATTGCATTAGATACTTTTAAAAAAGTAAAGCTGCATTAAAAAGGAGATGGCAAGACTAGCCATTTGTTTCACTTCTGCGCCTTTATTATATTCTTCTAAGATTAATTCTTATTTTAAAGATTACGATAATATATAAATGCTGGTTTTCCACCTTACTAGGAAAACTGGATGAGCTAGTAAAGCTCTTATCCGTCTTAATATGTGTTTCAAATATGCTTCTGCATTAGGATTGAATGTTGATTTACGAGCAGAAACAAAAGCACACGCTCTCTTAGGAAAGTAACATCATAAAACCATTAAGAGCGGCAATGGATTGAAGAGAAATGCCGAATTTTTTATAAAACACTTTGCCAAACAACAACCATAATACAATAGACTTTGCGTTTTCTTATTCTGACAGGTATTTGTACAAATCCTTTGCGTTATATTCTTCAGGAAGATCCAATTGAAGAAAATATATGGACAATGCTTAGCTCGAAATTATAAAAGGTAAGCGTGATACTACAAAAGAGTTTCGTGTGCCTTTATTGATCAGAAAAGAGTATTTTTTCTTAGAAACTTATAATTAAAATCAGTATAGTTTATACTATTCTACATCCGCAGCAATAATGGCTTTGGTAATTGAATCTGGATCTGCAACAGGTTCACCACGTTTAATTTTATCAACATTTTCCATACCTTCAACAACCTGCCCCCATATGGAATATTGACGATCAAGCCACGGAGCATCTGCAAAACAAATAAAAAACTGAGAGTTAGCAGAATTTGGATTCTGACTCCGTGCCATAGAAACTGTACCACGCTTATGAGAAAGATTTGAAAACTCTGCTGTTAAATTTGGTTTTTCTGCCCCCCCCATACCAGCACGTGATAAATCGAATTTATCACTATCCTTCTTTCCAAATTGCACATCCCCTGTTTGCGCCATAAAACCATCAATAACGCGATGGAAAATAACATTATCATAAGCACCTTCACGTACCAGTTCTTTAATACGTGCAACATGACAAGGTGCTAAATCAGCAAAAAGCTCAATAACAACTCTGCCCTTTGTTGTTTCAAGAATTAAAGTATTCTCTGGATTTTTATTCTCAGCCATATGGAAAACTCCCTTGATTCATTTCTCAACTTGTAAAGTAGCAGCATTAATAACATCAGGATTTTTTACAGATCCATTATTACTTGTCGTACCTTTTTTTATTTTATCAACAACATCCATCCCCTTTATAACCTCTCCAACAACCGTATACTGACCGTTTAAAAAAGCAGCATCATCAAAACAAATGAAGAATTGAGAATTCGCGGAATCCGGATCTTGTGATCGTGCCATCCCAACTGTACCACGCTTAAATGACTGTTTTGAAAACTCTGCGGGTATATTAGGATAATTTGAGCCACCCATACCAACGCGTTTCAGATCAAAATCTCTACTGCCTTTTTTTCCAAATTCTACATCACCAGTTTGCGCCATGAAATTAGGAATTACACGATGAAAAACAACATTATTATAGTCCCCCTCCTCTGTTAATCTTTTGATTTGCGCAACATGTTTTGGCGCCAAATCAGGACGCAGACGAATAATGACATCACCATCTTTGAGAGATAAAACAAGAAGGCTTGCATCACTTGCTGGGCTAGGATTACCAGCGACAGAAGACAATGAAAAAAAACATATCAAAACAGCAAAAATTCTACGAAACACACTTATTCTCCCTTAAAAGATTGGTATTTCGAGCTTAAAGCTTGTGCAACATTGGGCGGTACAAATGGTGTCACATCACCTCCCATAGAGGCAATTTGGCGTACCAATGTAGAAGTTATCGCACGCCCAGAAACACTTGCCGGCAAAAAAACAGTTTGCAATTCAGGAGCTAGAATGCCATTCATCCCTGCCATTTGCATTTCATAATCAAGATCAGTACCATCACGCAATCCACGAACGAGAAATGAAGCACCAACTTCACGCGCCTTTTCAATGAGAAGGTTACTAAATGAAAGAACCTGCAATCGATTAGAATCTGCACCAAATAAGTCCTTCCCGACCTGCATAATGAAATCAACACGCTCTTCGAAGCTAAAGAGTGTTTTTTTGTCAGCCTGTATCCCTATAGCGACGACCACCTTATCAGCTAACACAAAACACCCTTTCAAAACATCAAGATGACCATTTGTAAGAGGATCAAAAGAACCCGCGTAAAGAGCAATTTTCATGACTTTACTCCTTCCTCTTAAAAATTATTTTTCTTCGCTCATATCAACTGTATCAGAATGCTTCTCACCTTCATCATCTAATGAACTCGTATCATCTTCAGGTTCAGAAATACGTTCAACCGATACGACTCTTTCACCTTTGGCTGTATTAAAAATTGTGACTCCCTTAGTTGAGCGCCCAGCAGTACGAATTCCCTCAACAGGGACACGAATAAGCTGCCCCCCATCTGATACCAACATAATTTGATCTTGCGCCTTCACCGGAAAAGCCGCTACTAATTTACCAATTTCAGCTGTTTTAGATGGATCTGTTGCGCGAATCCCTTTTCCGCCACGTCCCGAAATCCGGAACTCATAGGAAGAAGAGCGTTTACCATAACCAAACTCACTCACCGTCAAAAGCATTTGTTCACGTGCATGAAGTTCTGCATAACGTTCATCTGTTAACTCTGTTTCAGCACCCCCATCTTCCTCATCAAGAGTTATAATATCTTCAATATCAGCATCTGTACCAGAAGCACGCCGTTCATTCATTACACGTTTAATATAAGCAGAACGCTCAATGGACGTCGCCTCGACATGCTCTAAAATTGTCATCGAAATGACTTTATCGCCTTTAGCTAAATTGATACCACGAACTCCCACAGAATTACGCCCAGCAAAGACCCGAACATCAACAACTGGAAAACGGATACATTGTCCATTGGCTGTTGTTAGAACAACATCATCATGTTCTGTACAGGTTTCAACAGAAAGAATTTCATCTTCTTCATCAAGTTTCATCGCAATTTTACCATTACGATTAACCTGAACGAAATCTGATAATTTATTACGACGCACAGTTCCACGTGTTGTCGCGAACATAATATCTAATGCACTCCAGCTCGCTTCATCTTCAGGCAAAGGCATAATCGTTGTAATACGCTCACCTTGTTGTAAGGGAAGCATATTGATCAAAGCCCGCCCACGCGATTGGGGTGTCCCCAGCGGCAGTCGCCAAACTTTTTCCTTATAAACAATCCCACGTGATGAAAAGAAAAGAACCGGAGTATGCGTATTGGCAACAAACAACCGCGTTACAAAATCCTCATCCTTCGTGGACATACCAGAACGCCCCTTACCACCACGTCGCTGTGCACGATAGGTATTAAGAGGCACACGCTTAATATAGCCACTATGGCTTACCGTTACCACCATATCCTCTGATGCGATCAGATCTTCACTCTCCATCTCAGCGCTACCAAAACCAAATACGGTACGTCGCGGCGTTGCAAATTCCTCACGAAGAGCACTCAACTCATCCTTAACAATACACATAATGCGTACACGTGATGCCAAGATCTCAAGATAGTCAGCAATATCCACACCAATTTTATTCAATTCATCAGCGATTTCATCACGCCCAAGGGCTGTCAATCGTTGCAAACGCAATTCTAAAATAGCACGCGCCTGTTCTTCAGAGAGATTATAAGTACCATCCTCATGAATAATATGACGAGGATCATCAATAAGTTTAATCAAAGGCGCGACATCCATTGCTGGCCAGCGTCGCTCCATTAACTGTGCACGTGCTGTCTGCGGATCAGGAGCTTTGCGAATAAGCGCTATAATTTCATCAATATTGGCAACAGCAAGAGCAAGACCAACCAAAACATGTGCTCGCTCACGCGCTTTACGCAAAAGATATTTTGTTCGCCGACTGACAACTTCTTCCCGAAAAGAAACAAATGCACGAAGCATATCAAGCAACGTCATCTGTTCGGGTTTTCCCCCATTCAAAGCAACCATATTACAACCAAAGGAAGTTTGTAGCGGCGTATACCGATATAATTGGTTTAAAACAACTTCCGCAACAACATCTTTCTTCAGCTCAATAACAACGCGATATCCATCACGATCAGATTCGTCACGCAAATCAGAGATTCCCTCAATGCGTTTATCGCGCACCAATTCAGCCATTTTCTCAATCATTGTTGCCTTATTAACTTGATAAGGGATCTCACTCACAATAATTGCTTGTCGACCACTGCGAATTTCTTCGATCTCAACTTTAGCACGCATAATGATTGAGCCACGCCCTGTTTCATAAGCTGCACGAACACCAGAGTGGCCAAGGATAATACCCCCTGTAGGAAAATCCGGACCAGGAATAATTTCAATTATTTTATCGAGTGTGATATCGGGATTATCAATCAAAGCGATACAACCATCAACGACTTCACCAAGATTATGGGGAGGAATATTGGTTGCCATTCCCACAGCAATCCCCCCTGACCCATTAACCAAAAGATTGGGAAAACGCGCTGGCAAGACAACCGGTTCACGCTCACGCCCATCGTAATTATCCTGAAAATCAACAGTATCTTTATCAATATCAGCTAAAAGTTCTTCTGAAACTTTTTCTAAACGACACTCAGTATAGCGCATAGCCGCGGGTGGATCACCATCAACGGAACCAAAATTTCCCTGACCATCAATCAATGGATTTCTTAAAGAAAAGTCCTGCGCCATACGCACTAAAGCATCATAAATTGAAGCATCACCATGGGGATGGAATTTCCCCATAACCTCACCAACAACACCAGCAGATTTACGATATGACTTATTAAAAGAAAGCCCCATCTCATTCATAGCATAAAGGATACGTCGATGAACAGGCTTAAGACCATCACGAACATCAGGGAGTGCACGTGAAACAATCACGCTCATCGCATAATCGAGATAGGAGCGTTGCATTTCATCAATAATACTGATTGGTTCAATACCGGTTAGCACATCACGTTCTGGGTGTGGAGTAAGATCGGTCACAATTTCAAAACTTTCAAAAAAGAATCATTTCACTTTATTTATAGCGAAAAATACACAAAAATGCTAATTTCTCTCCCATGACAAAAAAGAAATTTAACAATATTTTTCAAGATGTTATTAATTTATATTTTAAATTACCAATAATAATTAACAATTTTTACTTCGATAAACTTCAAAAATCTGAAACAAGCAAACCATAAAATGATCATAATACTGCAATTTAAAGACTCTTAAAAAGGGACGTCATCATCTAATTTGTGTGAAAAACTTTCTCCCAATTGATTATTATTTTGACCAAAAGCATTTCTCTGATTTGAGTGACTATCGGCAAAGCCACCACTATAACTCCCCCCTTGACTTGCTCCTTGCTCCCCGCTCGCAGCTCCCCGACCATCAAGCATTTGTAATTCGCCACGGTACTTTTGCAAAACAATCTCTGTTGTATAACGATCATTTCCATTTTGATCTTGCCATTTTCGTGTCTGTAACTGCCCCTCAATATAAATTTTGCTGCCTTTTTTTAAATATTGCTCTGCAACTTTGACAAGGTTTTCATTAAAAATAACAATATTATGCCACTCAGTGCGTTCTTTTCGCTCATTTGTATTCCGATCGCGCCAACTTTCTGAAGTAGCAATACGCAAATTTGCCACTTGATCACCAGAATTCAAACGGCGGATTTCAGGATCCGCACCAAGATTACCAATCAAAATAACTTTATTAAGGCTACCAGCCATCGCATAAACTCCAAAATTTTAATTTGTAAAATACTCTGTTCTATAACAGTTATAACCATCTTGAGCTTCAATTTACATGTCGCAATTGACCATCAATATGGGTATTGCTATCCTTTACCAATATTGTATTCAGTGTAATTATAACAAAAGATGATAAAAACGCATAGTTTATTCCACCACGAGAGAATAAAAAGCTGCTCATTTGTATTTTTTTCACAAAACTTATACCTTCCTTTTGCATTAAAGCAGTTAAACACATTATAATTCTAAAAAAACAGTTTTATTCCATTTTAGGTGCTCAATTTTTGCCACATATGCCAAGGATAAAGTATGACTCATCAAAAATATATCTCCATTCGCGGTGCACGTGAGCATAACCTTAAAAATATTGATCTCGATCTTCCTCGTGATAAACTCATTGTTATAACAGGACTTTCTGGATCAGGGAAATCATCCTTAGCGTTTGATACAATTTACGCTGAAGGACAACGTCGCTATGTCGAAAGCCTTTCAGCCTATGCACGCCAATTTTTGGAAGTCATGCAAAAACCCGATGTCGACCGCATAGACGGTCTCTCTCCAGCTATCTCCATTGAACAAAAAACAACCAGTCGCAATCCTCGTTCAACGGTAGGTACCGTTACTGAAATCCAAGATTACATGCGTCTTCTCTTTGCACGTATTGGTATTCCTCATTCTCCTGTGACAGGACTTCCTATTGAAAGCCAGACAGTAAGCCAAATGGTGGATCAAATTATATCCTTACCAGAAGGAACGCGAATTTTTATTATGGCCCCTTTGGTGCGAGGACGAAAGGGAGAATATAAAAAAGAGCTAACAGAACTTTTAAAAAGAGGATTTCAACGCGCTAAAGTTGATGGAAAATTCTATGAAATCGCTGATATTCCACCTCTTGATAAAAAATATAAACACGACATCGATGTCGTGGTAGACCGCATTGTTGTACAGAAGGATATCACCTCTCGCTTAGCTGATAGTATAGAAACCTGTTTACAGCTAGCAAATGGGCTTGCCATTGCTGAAATGGCAGACCAACCCTTAGCACAAAAAGAAACGATAAAGGAATCTGCTCATAAGTCGAAAAATAATACACACAAACGGCTCATTTTTTCAGAAAAGTTTTCCTGCCCTGTATCGGGTTTTTCTATTCCTGAAATTGAACCACGCCTTTTTTCGTTCAATAATCCTTTTGGCGCCTGTCCTCTCTGCGATGGACTGGGCATCAAAAAAGCAATGGATCCACTGAAAATTGTGCCCAATAAAAATCTTACCCTCAAAAATGGCGCCATTGCTCCTTGGGCTAAATCGGATTCACTTTATTATAGCCAAACCCTAGAAGCATTAGGAAAAGCTTACGGTTTCAAACTCACAGATCAATGGTGTGAACTCTCTAATGAAGCACAACAGGCTATTCTCTACGGTACAAAAAGAGATGAAATTTCTTTTATCTATAAAAATAATTCTGGTTCGCATAAAACGACCCAACCTTTTGAAGGAATCATCCCTAATATGGAGAGACGCTGGAAAGAAACCGATTCTGCTTGGTCTCGAGAAGAAATCGAACGTTATATGTCTTCTTCGCCCTGCCCAGCTTGTCACGGTTATCGTTTAAAAGCAGAGGCACTTGCTGTAAAAATCAACGGAATGCATATTGGGCAAATATCAGATCTTTCTATTCTAAAAGCAGATGATTGGTTTGCCAATGTTCATCAATATCTCACAGAAAAACAACGTAATATCGCCGTACGTATTTTAAAAGAAATTCGTGAACGTTTGGCTTTTTTAAATCATGTAGGATTGGAATATCTTACCTTGTCTCGAAATTCAGGAACGCTTTCAGGTGGAGAAAGCCAACGCATTCGGTTGGCATCCCAAATTGGTTCTGGTCTTACAGGCGTTCTTTATATTTTAGATGAACCATCTATCGGTTTACACCAACGCGATAACGAACGCCTGTTGGAAATGCTGCGCCATTTGCGCAATCTTGGCAATACAGTTATTGTTGTTGAACATGATGAAGATGCTATTCTCACAGCGGATCATGTTGTCGATATGGGGCCTGCCGCGGGCGTTCATGGTGGAGAAATCATAGCGCAAGGGACACCGCAGGAAATTATAGAAAATTCAGCCTCTCTCACAGGCCAATACCTTTCAGGAAAAATGGCTGTTAAAATGCCGACAGAGCGACGCAAAATATCAAAAACGAAAATACTTAAAGTTATTGGCGCCAAAGGCAATAACCTCAAAAATATCAATGCAAACATCCCTCTTGGAACCTTCACATGCATAACTGGTGTTTCTGGAGGAGGAAAATCAACATTTCTTATTGAAACGCTTTTCAAAGCAGCGTCACATCATATCATGGGCTCTCATCACAGCCCTGCCAGCTATGACAAAATTGAAGGATTAGAATTTCTTGATAAAGTCATCGATATCAACCAGTCCCCTATTGGACGCACCCCACGCTCTAATCCCGCAACCTATACAGGCGCTTTTACACCGATTCGTGAGTGGTTTGCCGATCTTCCAGAATCAAAAGCCCGCGGTTACAAAGCTGGGCGTTTTTCATTTAATGTTAAAGGAGGACGTTGCGAAGCATGTCAAGGCGATGGAGTTATCAAAATTGAAATGCACTTTTTACCTGATGTCTATGTTACTTGCGATGTCTGTAAAGGAAAACGCTATAACCGAGAAACACTAGAAATAAAATTCAAAGGACAATCTATAGCCGATATTTTGGATATGACAATTGAAAAGGCGGAGGAATTTTTCCAAGCTATTCCCGCTATTCATAATAAAATGGAAACTCTCATTAAAGTAGGATTGGGTTACATAAAAGTAGGACAGCAAGCAACCACACTTTCTGGTGGGGAAGCACAACGTGTAAAACTTGCGAAAGAACTTTCTCGTAAAACAACGGGACGTACACTCTATATTTTGGATGAACCGACAACAGGTTTACATTTTCATGATATTTCCAAACTTCTTGAAGTGCTTCACGAACTAGTCGAGCAAGGCAACACAGTTATAGTCATTGAACATAACCTTGATGTTATAAAGACAGCCGACTGGATTATTGATTTAGGACCAGAAGGTGGAGATCGCGGTGGTGAAATCGTTGCCATTGGACGCCCTGAAGACATCATTAAGGTTCCCGCTTCCTATACGGGAAAATTTCTAAAAGATGTTTTACTGCGCCCATCTCTCTATAATTCCGATTCTTAGAAACGCTTTCTATTGTAAAATACAGCATACTAACAAAGCCTGTACTTTTATTATTACCTGTAAACCAACACCTAATTCCAGTGGTGCAACACGTTTGAAGCAAAGACTAAAAACAATTTAGCGCTTTATAAGCTGTTTCAGTTGTCGTATTGCCAAATAGGAACGCGCACATAATTGCGTATTTATTCTCTGTTTTGTTTATACCTGAAACGATCAGACAGCCTAAACTGGGAAGAATACGAAGTTTTAAGGGTATAAATAAGTTCCTATCTTTCCATTTCCTTTTAATTTATCTTTATGATTTTCAAAGACATCCACAGCAATATCTTATAATGAAGATTGCCATTGCTTCACACTTTTATTTATCGCGTTCCTTAATGAAGATCACATTCCTCACGAAGGGACAAAACGCCCCAAACGGAATATATTTGCGTTGCCAATTCCCACATCTGTTTTAAAGAAACATTTCTCAATGCTCTCAAGCCCATTTCACGACGGCTCCTATGAATGCTATAATGATAAACTCATTATTGTACACCACCATCTTTACGTTTATGAAGAAGCATAATCGGCATCATCACACTTTTTTTCCAATATTTGTCTTCCCTACTCCCTAATATTGTAAAGCCTTTAGTTATCGAAAGCTTTCATAAAAAGCATTTTATTTATTTTTTCAAATGTTGTTATCCACACACTCATAACTATTTATGATATATAAAAGTATCGTTTTGATTGATTGACGATAAAAAGATCTAAAATGAGAAAATCTTACGCTATTAGAATTTCTCATTTAATGTGGAGAGAGTCTAATTATCCTTATAAGTCAAGATATTATCTAACAAAAAAGAAACAAAACTCTTTTATTATATTATTTGAATTCTTGTATAAGAATTGTAAGTTTTTTTCCCAAAAAACAGTATTTGGCTGTATTCTACAAAAGAAACTCTCCTAAAAGAGCTTAGAGTATCATTATTTTCACTTTTTGTGCACAAAGTATCTGTTGGACATCTTACAGTTGTCAATATAATGTGATGCAGTCTAAAAAGACAAAATAACGTTGGAGATAATTTCAGCATGAAAAAAATTGAAGCCATTATAAAACCTTTCAAACTTGATGAAGTGAAAGAAGCGCTTCAAAAAATTGGGTTACATGGTATTACAGTAACAGAAGCGAAAGGTTTTGGTCGTCAAAGGGAACATACAGAACTTTATCGTGGTACGAAATATGTTGTTGACTTTCTACCTAAAGTAAAGATTGAAATTGTTGTGTCCGATGAAAAACTGGAACAAACTGTTGATGCAATACGTAAAGCAGCTCAAACCAAACATATAGGGGATGGAAAGATATTTGTCTTTTCCATTGATGATGCAATTCGTATAGGCACGGACGAAACCGGTATCGATGCCCTTTAATAAATAACGAGAAAATTCACTTTTTTATCCACCTCAACGCCATATTAAGGAAATTGAATATGACAACCGCATCAGATATTATCAAACAGATTACAGACAACGAAATCCGTTTTGTTGATTTACGTTTTACTGATCCACGAGGAAAATTGCATCACATTACAATGGATATCGCAGAGATCAGCGAGGATACTTTTAGTGATGGTGTCATGTTTGATGGTTCTTCAATTGCTGGTTGGAAAACAATTAATGAATCTGACATGGTTTTAATGCCAGATCCAGCAACAGCACATATTGATCCTTTTTTTGCTCAATCTACTTTGGTCATATTTTGTGATGTACTTGATCCTGTCTCTGGTGAGTTTTATCGTAGAGATCCTCGTTCTATCGCCAAAAGGGCTGAGGTTTATATGAAATCTTTAAACATTGGAGATACAATCAATGTGGGTCCAGAAGCTGAGTTTTTTATCTTTGATGATGTACGCTATAAAACGGACCCTTACAACACAGGGTTTAAACTCGATTCAAGTGAACTTCCCTCTAATGATGATACGGAATATGAAACAGGAAATCTAGGGCATCGCCCACGAATAAAGGGAGGCTACCTTCCTGTTCCGCCGATTGACTCCTGCCAAGATATGCGTTCTGAAATGCTCACAGCACTCAAGGATATGGGCGTACAGGTCGAAAAACACCATCACGAAGTAGCAGCAGGCCAACATGAATTGGGTATTCGTTTTGATACACTTGTTCGCGAGGCTGACAAGATGCAAATTTTTAAATATGTTGTACATCAAATAGCAAACAGTTATGGGAAAACAGCAACCTTCATGCCAAAACCAGTTTTTGGTGATAACGGCTCTGGAATGCATGTCCACATTTCCATTTGGAAAGATGGCAAACCCATTTTTGCAGGAAATGAATATGCCGGACTATCAGAAACCTGTCTGTTTTTTATCGGTGGTGTTATTAAGCACGCAAAAGCAATAAATGCTTTTACCAACCCATCCACAAACTCCTATAAACGTTTGGTTCCTGGTTATGAAGCTCCTGTTCTTCTTGCCTATTCAGCACGTAATCGTTCTGCATCTTGCCGTATTCCTATGAGCTCCTCACCAAATTCAAAACGCGTAGAAGTTCGTTTTCCAGACCCAACAGCAAATCCCTATTTGGCATTTGCAGCCCTTTTAATGGCTGGTCTTGACGGTATCAAAAACAAAATTCATCCCGGACATGCTATGGATAAAGATCTTTATGATCTTCCCTTAAAGGAACTTAAAGAAATCCCTACTGTTTCAGGAAGCCTGCGTGAAGCGCTTGAAGCACTTGACAAAGATCGTGGATTTCTTAAAGCTGGCGACGTTTTTGATGATGATCAGATTAATTCCTTCATTCAAGTAAAGATGCAAGAAGTCTTGCGTTACGAAACAACACCCCATCCTGTTGAATTTGATATGTACTATTCTGTTTAAACAATCAATACGCATTCTTTTGATTTTAAAAATGGAGGCAAAAGCCTCCATTTTTGTGGATATTCGTCTCATGCAAAAGCGCAAGAGGCTTTTTGCTCGTCCGCTTTTCCTTTATAATGTGTTGAATCTCTTCAAATGAATTAACAAAGGTTTCTAATGCCGCGAATTTGTTTTCTCGTTCCCGTTCTTTTATGCATTGTCTTTATCACATCAACAACTAAAGCACATACAATAACCAACCAAAAACTTACAACTCTTGAGAAAGCAACATCTGCTTATAGTAAAGCACTTAAAAATGCCGATGCAAATGCCATCTTAAATGCTATTCCTCCCCAAGTCATCAACCGCTTAATCGCCAAAAAAAATCTTAATCAATCACAATTTCTACAAATCATGAAAAGCCAAATAGAACGGTTGGCAGAAAGTTACAAGATTGAAACGATCAACATTGATCAAAAACAAAAACGTGAAGGTACCCTTGATAATGGTACCCCTTATTTTGTTATACCCGTGGAGCTTGTAACCACAACAAATGCTGGAAAAAAATGCTCTATTCAAACTGAAATTATTGCCCTACTTCACAATAACCAATGGTATTTTATCCGTGGTAATGACGAAGCGCTCTTAACCATAACCAATGAACTATTTCCTGGACTTGATAAAGTAAAAACCAATCCTCAAAAAGTCACAAAAATACTCTGAGCGAAAAGAATGCACGTAAATAAAAGATTTTCCCCTATAAACAAGTTGTAACAATTGTAGCAGCAGCATTAAATTCAACTTTTTTATGAGCACGGCGTGCTATTGTTTCTTTATCCGTTCCCCATTGCTCCATTATCCAATCTTCATCTAAATGGGCAATAGACCAAGCATGATCAGCATCAATATTTCCCGCAGCAACAGCAAAAGCAATGAGAGCAGATCCCGTTAATGTTGTCATCATATGAAGTGCAGCAAGCATATAAGCAGACTCAACTCTTCGTAAATAATGACTCACCGCTTGAAGTGCTTCTGGTGATTGTTCCACATGCATCAGCCCTTCTGTCAAATAAAACCGCGCACCCAGTTTTTTTTCTGCCCAATCTAATAAAGGATCCCATTGTTCAGATTGTTTTTGCACCAACTCTTTAGGTGTCTGTGCACGATAAAAGATCATATCACATGCAACGAAACGCAATAAATCTTCAAAAACCGCCTGCATATCATCAGCGATACCATCAATCACAGTATTAACCAAACGCGTCATCGGCATTTTTGCAGGATCAACAACGTGCTTTTGGTTCTCAAATTCCTGAGCAACGTATTCAGCAAACACTTCTGTTGGCACATGAAAATGACGTCTTGCGGGCGTTTTTACAGGACGTTCATCCAACAAAATCGTAAAGCCGCCCTCCCCACAAGCGATCTTCACTTGCTTATAAAACCGTTTTGGGTGTGATTGGAATGAAAGATTTTGAATTTTTTGAACAGAACTCTTTTTATTCAATGGCATATCAAAATGATCCAAAATCTCACGCATATTTGTTTACCTCTGATTTTTTCAAGAAATCGACTGTTTCTTTAGGTTCTGTAGCTTCAATAAGGTTTAATCTGACCTTCTTAACGATTCCAAAGAAGAAAAAAAATCTTGCCAATCTCAATCTAACTTAAGAGTTATATTTCATGTTTCTTTTACAAACAAGACAATGATGATTGCCTTTTATATATTTAATACAATCATAATAGTAAAACAATTTTTAAAAGTATTATCTTAATTAAGAATTTAAATATATTGAGTTTTATGGCAAAGATGTTCACGCCTTACCAATTTGCTTATTATTCACCTATAATAGTATTATCAATATGAACAGATTCAAAAACGCTGCTCATCCAAAAAATGATAGAGCAGTACGGTTTACGTGTCATTCACCTTCGCTTAACCATTCCAATAATTCTCTAACATATCCAATAAATACCCTGCATAGAATTTTTCTGCTCAATTACTCCCTTAAAAGACGCTGTTTTACGGCATGATAGAATAATGAACAGACAAAATTTATCGTAAATTTGCTTTCACATATACATTATTTTATAAAGCACTAAATTACTTAACGCATTGTGCTTGATATACTCTATCATATCACACTAGTTTAAATTTAGTCGCATAATTAAAAGAATAGAGATCATGCAATCTGAAAATAATACTTTTATTTATACACTTGTCCCTGCAGATACTAACTGTGCAGCTGCAGAACAATAGTGGCTTAACAATCACAATAAAAATATTTTGTCCACTAACTCGAGATTCCGTATTATCTTATACGCAACTCTTGAAGAAGCATTTAATGAACTTGCTCAAAAAAAAGATGCTTATCTCTTAAGTTGTGCTGCTTACCCTGATTTGCATACACTCATATTTACCCGTTTAGGTGATATGCAATTATTTGACAGCTTTATCATGCCTACTCACTCTATGGTTTTAGCTAAACGCAATAACGCTGATGAAATTAAAACCATAGCGACTCATCCTGCCCCGCAATCTCTGGTAGCTCATCAATATGACAAAGTATTTGCCAACAGCCATGCTGATACAGCCGTTCTTTGTAAGGCTGAAAAAGCCGATGCTTGTATCACAACATCGGTTGCGGCAAATCGCTATAAGCTGAATATTGTCGAAAATTTTGGACAAGTGCCAATGGCCTTTTTGCTCCACTCACTAAAGTCAACTAATCATGAAAAAATCTGAAGCGCTTCTTTCCATTGTTAACTTGGTTGACAAATTCCGTATGCGCCAAGAACGAGATGGGAGCATTAAGGAACCAACTTCAGCAGATAGTAATATGATCAATAAATTGATCACTCTGCTGAACCACCATGCTAATATTCTTGACAGATTATCTCCAAAACTTTTAGAGACCATTTCTGATGATCTTCATCAGTGGATGCTCAGCGGTTTAACGCCCCCTCCTCAATTTGATAACACTTTGGCTGCTTTCAAAGCCCTATTACCAGATGCTCCCTTGTTTTTCTTGGCTCCAATGCGTGCAACAAATGGACCTGATCCAGAAGGATTCCGGCTGGAATTAGTTACAGGATATCGTCATGAAACGGCCTATCTTGCTGACGCCTCAAAATATACAAAGAATTATCTATCACCTTTTCAATGTATAAAAATGGGAATAGCATCAAGAGGTTTTTTAGAAGGCAATTGCATTGTTCTATTCCCAGAATCTGTAGCGACTGCTCAAAAAATTGATAAGCAAGCATTTGCTTTGTTTTTTTTCAGTAAATTCTTTGATATCTACAACAAGCAAACAATTGTGGAAGCTGAACGTTTACTCGGCCGTAATAGTAAATTCCTGTTCGGTCAATTGCAGAGTCGTAACTTATCTAAAGAAGACATTTACGATGCTCGCTGTTTGTGGGGCTATTATCATGACTATGCACATCATACTGGACCGCGGCCATTGGATAAAAATCTATATATAAAATTAAATTGGTTCACTGGTCTTCTAGAAGAAACTAAAGTTGATTTAATTACAGTCCGTATTATGCTACAAAATCATCCAAAATTTTGGAAAGAAATAACTGAATTTGTCCTATTAGAACGCATATTCCGTTATCCAAAAGATTCTGATCAGCATATGACATTCAATGCTGGTACAGGGATCTTGCTTTTTGAAATATTGATGCGGAACAAAGCATTGATTGAAACAAATCAAGGTTATCTTCAATTTGATTTGGAGCGTCTTGAAAAAGTAATAATATTGATGATAGCAGATATAGAAGCACTTGAAGCATTAGATGATGACGCTTATTTGGCAGGAGCTAAAGATTATATCCAAAATAATCTTGGAAAACCACAGACCTCAAAGTCACGATTTAATTTTTCAACATCATCTTATGCACAGCGAGTGATTAGAGGATTAAATCATTGAGTTTTATAAAAGAACGATTACTATTATTTACTTTTGCCATTCTAGCATTGTTTTCCATAAGTTGGTTATTATCTAAGAATTTGGTTAGCAATATACCCGTCATGCATGCGGTTGAACTTAGGTTGTTTGCCACCGCTGCCACCTTATGGCTGATTGCAGTATTTCGTGAGAAAGCTGTTTTCAGATCCCTACCATTGCTTCCCATGATACCTTCTTTTTTAATTCTATCAGCGTTAGAATTCTCGCTGTATTTTGTATGCAGCTTTGGTGCATTAAAATCACTCAAAGCCAGTGATTTAACCATGATGCTCGCTACTATTCCAGGAATTACTTATATATTAGGTGCATTGACAAATGTCCTTAAATTCTCATGGCTGAAGCTTAGTGGAGTGATAATTGTCAGTGTAGCAGCTGTGGCATTCAATATAAACAGTGGAGAAGGTGGATACAGCCTAATAGGAATAGCTCTTGCTTTAACAGCAGCCCTTTCTTACTCTGCTTATGGCTTATTGTCTAAACGTTATCTTAAAAATTTACCTTTGCTTACCTCACTGGCTTGGATCACGACAATTTCTGCAGCATCATTTATGCCATTATTTATTTTTGATCCTGCCCCACTCTTATATCTTAAGTTAGAAGATATATTTAAAATATTGATTTTAGGAACTGTTTGCTCGGCACCAGTTTACGTATTACACTGAAAAGTTTTAGCCGAAGGAGGCGTATTATACGCCAATATTATCGGCGTATTATCCCCTTTTGCAGTGGTTGCATGTGAATGGATAATCGACTCGAGCCCTTCCCTCAACATTATCAAAATAATTGCTATGATGATGGCTGTTATAGGAATGACACTCTTATTTATAGATGCATCAAAGGTATCTACATGGCAACATAAACGCCATTCTCAAAACTCCAAATTTAATAAGGAAACAAAATGAAAAAACTCGCGTTAGTTTGCCAGCGCAATGCAAAATTACCATTTATATTTGAAGCAGCACAAGAAGCTAATATCGAATTAATAATGATCTATGATATCGCTGAAAGTGCTCCCACTCAACACCCCGCAGCAGTCACTTCAACTTGGCAACTTCCTGTTTTTGATAACCCAGAGCTAGCTCTAGACACTTTTGCAACAGGAGCAAAAGAACGCAATATTGCTGGGGTTATAACCCTTCGCGAAGAAGCTATCCTATGGACAGCTTTGGCTGCAAAAAAAATCAATACTCCAAGTATTGAACCAGAAGTAGCAGCATTAACCAGAAATAAATATCTCATGCGTCAAGCTTTTGCTAAAGCAGACTTAAGAACACCAGGATTCCTTTATATAGATAATCCAGAAGACCTATCACAAACACAAGCCTTGGATTATCCACTCGTTATTAAACCCGTCTCTGGATGGGCAAGTGCAGGCGTCATGTTAGCTAAAAATTCTGCCGAACTTCCTGATCTCATTAAAGCCGTATGGAATGTTCAGCATAAAGACGTGGCACGTTTTAATGATAAAAATAAACCTGTAGGTTTAGTCGTAGAACAGTATTTGCCAGGAAAAGAGTTTATCGTAGAATGCTTTGTTGATACAGCAGATGTACACGTTCTAAGGGACAGCCTGAGGGACCATGGTTTGAAGAAACAATTTATCGTCAACGCTGTGATATAGATGATCCTTTAATTATTGCTTTATGTGAGGCTGCATGCTCTGGAGTTAAAGCTCTTGGTATAAATATGGGAGCTGCTCATGTAGAACTACGCTTAGATGCCAATAACTTACCCTATATCATTGAGATCGGCACTCGTATAGGTGGATCAGGTGTCTCCCATTTTATTGTAGAACAAGGTACAGGAATTTCATTTGCAAAACTCTGTATGAATGCCGCTTTAGCTGAACAAAATTTAGATCTTCCTGATGTCCTCCCAGCTAAAAAAGTGGCTGCAAATTATATTATTCCTCTTCATGGGTATGGACGCTTCTCTGGATTTTTAGGTCTAGATAAGGTTGCACAGCATCCTCAAACCGCCAGAACTATCATTTTTTTTGAAACCAATCACATTTCACCACCTCCACCAGCATTTGGTGGATATCCTGGTTTTATTTTCTCTGTTCATAACTCAAACGAAGAAGCACGCAATTACCATAAATGGCTCGATGATACCTTAAGCATCATATGGCAAAATACTGATTTATAATGATAATTTAGCGTTATTCATATTGAACGAGAACCCCAATATCGTAGGATTTTCTCATTTTAAATCTGTTTATCAGATGGACAAATTTTTTAAAGCATTTGAAAAATGCTATAGTAGATAAAAATAAATCAACACGATATTTTCATATTTATTAAAACACATGATATCATTATTAAAAGAAGCAATTAAAATTCTGCACAAACAATGGTTTTAATTCCGATAGTAGAACAAGACTTTGAAAATCACATTTATTGTTTTTTAAAAAATTTATTAAAAATGATAGCGCAAACCACCAGAAAAATGAACTCCAGAAAAACCAGCCTTGGTTAACCTATGCTGATAGCTAAAATCACTGTGAAGTGTAACTTTAGAAGAAAACTGCGCATTGATACCCAAACCTGTTTCTAAGGAAGAACCGAAAGCACTCAACTGAAAAACATCTTTAAAATGAACAAATTGTTCTTTACCAAAACAATGAGCAAGATGAATATTGCCATAAAAAGAAGTGATACGATCCTTATCAGAGGCTGTAAATGTTTTACTTAAACGCCCACCAACACGCACAAACCATTGACTCATTTTTTTCATCTTAACATCAAATCCATCAATATCATGAAACTTATCAAATTGAAGATGTTGATAAATAAGCTGAAGTTGCGGATCAAAAATAAGATCTTTATATGCTGTCATAAACGTTTTACCAGCAGAAAACGAAACGTTCAAAGGATTTGCTTTTAATGTCGCCGTCTTACCCCAAACATGGCTACGCACATCCCCTTTAAACAAACCATAAGATAAAAGACCATCTACATAAAAACCAGTGTTGTGTTTCATACTACCGTATGACGTAAATGACCATTTATTAAACGTACTCTTTTGGCTTCGTTCCACGTTACGAGGTTGTAAAGAAAGCTTTCCATAGGTTCCCATAATCCCAAAAGATGTCGTACTATATGCGCGCTCTATTGTTTTGAGCAAAATATCTGTTTTTATAGCGTTATAATCAACATGACCATCGTACCCATATTTAAGTGTAGAAAGATCTGAGACATAACGATAACTCCCACCATAACCGTGGACAGATAAAGCAAAGTTCCCTTCAACTTTTAATAATTTACGAGGAATAGACCGCGTAGCTTGCAACTGCTTTTGTTGATGACCAATATCCATGAGCCCAACATGAAATAAAGCATTTGGTAACAAAAGATAAGTTGGAACTTGTGGAACAACCTCTCTGACCTTTAACTCGGAAGGGGGAATAGCAGACACCTCTAAAGCAGGCTGAATATATTTACTTTCAAGGCGAAAATCCCAAAAATCTCCATCTCCTTCAACCAATCTTTGAGAAGTTTGTGCATTTCCAAGAGCAGAAGCTGGACCATAAGCATGAAGATAATATTGGTAAGGCAAACCCTCTAATGCGATATAAGCACGATTTAACTGAAAAGAATCCTCTGCCGCTTTTCCAGAAACCTGAATAAGTGAAATACTATGAGCATTTTCACCGGTTGCTATCTCACCCTGATTTCCTGCAACAAATTGCACATAAACTGTTGTTTTTCCAGAAACATCACCATGTATTAAAAGCCGATCAGTTTTTTTATTATCGAGCAAACCATCACTACTGAGATGCGTATTGAGATAAATATCTGCCCTATCTTGCGCACTATAAACTTCTTTTTCTCCCTTCCCAATATGAAGTGTCTGATACTCCTGAAACATTGGAGTCTCAAAAGCAATAAAACTATCAGAAACTTTCACAAATGAAATAGACGAACTTGTACGGTTTGCAACTTGCAAATCGATCTCTCTTCTTTTTGTCAAAAACCATTTTGATCCCCCTGTTAAATAAAGCTCAGCAATAGAATCATCGGCAACACGAGTCCCTCCTATCAATGAAGAAGAATTAGCCAAAATCGCTACACTCCCCCCCTTTTCAACTGTTAATAATAAGTCACCAAAAATTTTTGTACCTTCTGTTACTCCAATATAACTACGACTGTTATTACTATGAACAGCTGTCCCATCTGGAACCTCAAAAATCGTCCTTTTCAAAAAGACAAGCCCCTGTTCATACGCGTCATTTTCCCCATCCCTCTCAAAATACATACCATGTTTGTTACCTATTGCTTTAATTGTTGAATCTTCAATATTAACCCGCGAAATTAAAATATTTCCTTCCCTGCCGTTATTGGATGGCGTGTTAGAATCTTGTCCAACTGTTAAAACATGAACATCCGTAGAAATAATATTCGTATTTTTTACATAAACAGAACCCTGATGTTTTACATTGAAAACTGTATGTGTACTTTTTTCATTTGTATTTTCTTTGTCTTCTGTTTTTTGATATTTTGAAGCAATGGTAACACCATCTAAAGTCGCACTCCCCCCTCTCCCCACATAAAGCGCAGCAGCATCATTCACATCAATAAATCCACTTTTCATCTGAATACCCGCATCAGCACTAACGAAAAGAGCACTCTCTTGACCGATACCCAAACCTTCCACTTTAATTTTTGTATTCGTTAACGTAACAGATGCTCCTCGCTTCTCTGCATAAGCAGCAATCTGAGAAGCCTCAATTGTTCCACGATTAACCTCAATCATTCCACTATCAGCTTTAAGACCTATTGATACATTTTTAAAAGCTGAATCGCTCAAAACAATTTTTCCCCCTCGTGATACAAAAACACCATAAATATCTTCTATACTCGCAGTAGCTTCAACCTCTACACGCGTTGCCTGAATAACTGTATTTGGCTCCTGCACTACTATAGCAGCAGGTAACATGAGAGAACGACCCTCCCCATTCTTTTCTTTAACAGGCGCCGTGAATTTATATACTTTATCACTAATTGTATGCTTTGAACCATCACTGCATCCGTAAGGTAATTTGTTTTCATCACATGACAGTGATGTATATGAATGAGAATGTGCCTCAATATTTATATTTAACAAAAAAGAAAAAATAGCTGCTGTAAAAAAGCACGAATACAAGTGATTGTTAGATACCTTGACTATCATTGTTTCTCAAAACTTTCTTTTTTCAACAAAAACAAAAAATGCTGGAAAAAAAATAAACCACAAATTAAACACAATAAGAGCAAAACAAACAAAATTATTTTATTTTTTTATGATAAAATCATAGCGTTCAATAATATGTTTTGTGTTTTATGTAAAGAAAGAACAAAAAGTTTAAAAATACCATTTAGGATGAAAATCCCTTTAAAGAAGGAATCTCAAAAACCGCTGAAAACTGTAATTACAAAAGTCCCAAAAACCAATCTTAAAAAAACGTGAAAAAATGCGAATTTTGAAGAGATATAATATTCAATTTATCTCACCACAAAAAAATAAAAATACAACAACATGAGAATAACTTTTAAGATTAAACGATTAAAACGTTTTAATAAAACACAGCACAAAAAGATACAATATACGAAATCTATAACCGCATCATCTCTTCAACCACAACAAAAAAACAAGAAATTGCACACTAATGTATAAGCTAATGTACACAATTTCTATATTAAAAATGCTAAATATCTAACAAAGAAATTTGAATAAATAAAAAACTTCTCCTAATACCCTATCATCAATGATTTGAATTAATAAATGTAATATTTTAGATCTTTTGATAAAATCTAAAATACAGTAAAACACTCACTATTCTGAACTTAAAAAACACCAAAATAAAATTTCATCAAAATTAGCTCTATGAAAGCTATCTGTTTATTATCGTTAAAGCAGATATTTTAGCAAAGCTATTATTTGCCATTCTTTATATTGAATAAATTTCTCTAAACAACAACTCACTATCCTCCGCTAGCATCATCTGACAACAACACTATTGCCAATCTCGTAGCTGATGAATATAACTACATTGGAGACAAAAGAGCTATATTTCTCTCTTCTCCCGTTTAATATTTTTATTTAATTATTGCTAGAAAAATCAACATTCTACTGTTTATGATCACTTATGCAAAGCTTTTTTTATTTTCTGGCGCTTTTTATCATTTTCAAAACGTAACATCAAATCTCGCTCTTGTTGTGTCGAATTGGTTACACCAAAAGTATCATTGTCCATAACCTGCTGATACCCTGCTACCATTAAATTAACTAAAAATGAATCACTTCGCGGCGTTGATGAAAAATAGATTCCCTTTGAAACTTGTAATTTGTACCGATAACCTGCTTTAGTCATGCACTCATAAACTGCTGCAAAATCACTTGCACGCGAATCCATATTTTTAGAAAAAGCGTAGATTGGTTTCCAACCACATTTTGACAGTGCTTGTTGGACCATAGACTTACTGACACCAGACTTTTCCCATAATTCTAACGTCGATGGGGGAGGTTTGCTAATACACCCAGCAGAGCTTAATAAAATTATAGCACTCAATAATTTCAATGTTTTTTTCATTTCCCCCCTCCGTCAATATTTACGATAGAAAGACTGATAAGTCTTCTAATATTTACTCACACGCAAAATGACTTTTGTTAGCATATAGATTATTGAAGAAACAATCCCACCCCCCATGGAAAAACAAGAATGTAAGGATTTTTGATTACAGCAGCCTCAATACTTAAGGTTGACATTCAGGTTGTTCTTTATGCTCTTGACAATGAGGACTATTCAAACGCCTCTCTACACTTCGCTGAGGAATAACTGCATCAGGCTGACAAATTGGAAGATTTTTATATTTCTCACACCACTTCATTCTTCCCAATTTATCTTGGAAACCTGCTTGGATCATACATGCATTCACAGACTCCTCAGCATTGAATTTCTCATCCGTACTTGTTTCTGTATCAAGACGACCATCAAAATGCTGTATTCCACATTCTAACAGAGCTTTTTTGATCTCAAGCTGATCAGTACCGGATTTTTCCCATGCATCTACAGCTGTTCGAGAAGGCTGCTCAGGGTAGCATCCAGCCATAACAAATAAGGTTATCCCGCTTAATAATTTTAAAATCTGCTTCATTTTCCTATCCTTGAGTAATTTTGAGATTACGAAACAATCTATAAATTATTTTACATGCTGTTTTTTATTTCCAAAACAATGATGAACATTATCAACCTATATTATTTTTATCTTTCTGAAGATTATGCCATAATTATTATATCAAAAATACGGTAAAATTATTACTAAAATCATATATCTATCAACGATATGCTTATAATTATTATCAATATTTTGATTACAACCAAAATAGATATTTTATATTATTGCGCCAACAGTTGTGGTACCCATAAATAAATAGCATTGACATGCTGAATTAAGCCCCCCGCGTACGGGTATGAGAAACATGAAGGTAGGGATTGTGATCGTCACAAACAGCAAAACTTAAGGTTGGCATTTGCGACTATTTTTATACTTTTTACAAAAAGGGCTGTTCACGCGCTTCTTGACACTGCGCCTCGGGATGACAGCGCCTGGACGACAAATGGGCAAGTTTTCGGCTCTATGATTCTCGCACCAAGTCCCCCCACTTTATCACGGAAACCTGATTGGAACATACAAGCTTCTATGGTTGCTATTGCATTGTAGCTGAGCTTTCTGCTTTCTGGATCAACATCATAAGGCGTTGGCATACCACATTCTAACAAGGCTTTTCCTACCTCTGTAAAATCAGTAACACCATTTTTCTCCCACGTAGCCACCTCTCCTGGAGGAGGTTTATCGATATTACATCCAGTTATAATTAACAAAGTTACAGTGCTTAATAATTTTAGAGTTTGTTTCATTTTTTACTCCTTGATTTACTTAAAGGAAATTGTTCACGATGAGATGTGCCATAAAACTTTTGGCATTTATAACCCACATCTCCAAGACAAGTATGGAAGCTTATGGGATTCATGATCACTCTCCTCCATTCTTTCCAAACGTTACTACCAGCAGGTATCGTCTCGTAGGTATAGCCATTACCGCCAATAATTCTGCTTACAAAGTCAAATCTATTCCCATCAAAACCAATAATGGTTTGTTTGCCATCACTCACATAACCTAACAGACCGTATGCAACTAAAACATTAAAGGCTGGTCCATAGAAATTGATATTCGTGTTGTCGGCTATCCCGCGAACACCTTCTTGTTTGAAATAATACAGCATATTCCCCAATGTTATGGTACCGCGGCTATGTCCATAAAGTTCCAACCCTGTAATACCATGGCTATACATCAAGTCTTTTGCTTCTTGTGTGGAATTAGTCAAACCCCAAAAGTTATTTTCCATAAACTTCTGGTATCCCGCGACCAGAAGTTCTGAGATAGCAGAATCGGCTTCTGGGAACACAACAAAATAAAGCGGATTATTTTTATCCTTCGCATGTTGCTCTGTATAAACAGCGGCTTCCTCTGGTGGAGTAAAGATGCCATTAAAGGACACATGCACCTTGCCATCAGAACCTTCTTGCAAATGCTGCTTTTCTTCATCCGTTAAATAATGAAAGAGAGGGAACAATCCCGCCATTCCAAGCGAAGGCAAGGATAGCGGATTGTTGCTTATCACTAGCTGCAAGATTTAAGGATAGCATTCATATTGTTCTGGATGCTTTTTACAAAAAGGGCTGTTTAAGCGCTTCTTGACACTGCGCCTCGGGATGACAGCGCCTGGACGACAAATCGGCAAGTTTTCGGCTTTATGATTTCCACACCAGCCCCCCTATCATATTTATCATGGAAACCAGCTTGAATCATACAAGCTTCTATGGTTGCCCATGCATTGTTGCTTAAATTTCTGTTTTCCGGAAACACATCATAAAGAGCTGGCATTCCACATTCTAAAAGTGCTTTTTTACCTCAAACCGATCCGCTCCTGATTTCTCCCACACCGTGAAGTATTCTTCAGGAGGTTTATTAAACTGGCATCCCATTATAACTAATAAAGCTATGCAACTCAATAATTTTAAACTTTGTTTCATTTTTTCCTCCTTAAAGGGACTTGTACTCGATTGAATGAGCCATGAACATACCGACATGCTTGGCTCGCATCTCCAAGGCAAGTATGGGGATTTATGGGATTTGTAGCCACTCTCTACCATTCTATCCAAACGTTACTGCCAGCAGGTATCGTCTCGTAGGTATAGCCATTACCGCTAATAATTCTGCTTACAAAGTCAAATCTATTCCCATCAAAACCTGTTTCACGCGTCTGTGAATGGCTGCTATGATGGTCTGTCATGCCAACAATCGTCATACTTTCTCCCATTACATTGATATCTTGACCGGAAATCAGATGAGAAGCAATAATCGTAGCATCTCATTGTACATCCATATCAACATTGCCTGTTGCCTCAAGGATAGAGAGAATTGTTGTTGTGTGTGTTTCAGAGCTATTGGAAGATTTCTCGTGTAAAAAGCCATTTTCCGATGATTGTTTTTGCTAGTCGTAGTGTTCTTGAGCACCTTTTATGGTAATATTGAATAATTTTGCACCGAAATACAGTTGCGGAGTGCATTTTGTCCGCCTCCACTTGTAATAAAAATTACTCTTGTATCAATATTAAAAAAATAAGTTTGATCCTTCCTCTTCTGAAAGCAATAACAATAAGAATCGTAAAACTGTCACACGTTCATTGTTCTCTTTAATTTACTCTTCTATGAGATTTTATTGTAATACCTTGCTGCTGTTTATTAAAGTTTTTGTAAAAACGATGACACAATGCCTCCTGTAACTTTGTTATCCACTATTTTCTACCAACGCCAATCCTCTTTGAGAAAAAATACATAAAGAACTTTATCTTCGCTTCTAAAAGCAATAGTAATTTTCTAAACAACAAAATTTAAACAACCAATTTTTTAAAGAGCTTAAAAAACAATTCTTACAATAACTTCTCTTGTGAAACAGAACTTCATTAATACGTTTAGAAAAAGATATCTGCCTATAATCATGTATCTGGTAAAATCTATTTGCACTGTTAGGCATTTTAACCTGAAAGACTTATATTGATGGCACAGTTCACCATCAAAAAAACGCCTAATATTTATATGATTTTGTCGTTACCGTAAGCAATGGCTCACAAAAACTTCCAAAGCAAAATAATAACGAGCAGATTTTTTCAATCTAGATTGTTCTAACCTTTAGAGAAAACAATCAAACACCTGTTCTCCTGATGACATCAGCTATTTGTTTTGAGTTTTTTCTCTATTCACATTTTATTCAGCTTCTTTTGCTTAAAATTATAAAGTTTAAGTGCATAGAAACAAATAACAAGCCAAGCAATCCAAATAACACCTATAATTAAAACTGGTCGTGTCTCATCAAAGTACCATAGGAGAATAAAAATAAAAACCATAAATAAAATAGAAAAAATCGATCCTATTGGCCAAAATGGAATGGGAAATTTTAAACCATTCTGAGCTTCTTTAGGCATCTTAATTCGCATAAAAAATTGTGAAAGTAGAATCATCATCCAAACAAAAACTGTCGCAAATGTTGCCATTGCAGCAATAAGAAAAAAAAGCTTTTCATGATAAAAATAATTAAGGACAGCACCAAGAAGAAAAATACCAAAGATCATCAAAATAACAAAAACTGGTATACCGTTTTTTGATAAATATTGAAACTTTTTTAAAGCATAACCTTCCTGCGATAAACCATGGATCATACGACAAGCACCATACATTCCACTATTCATTGCTGAAATAGCCGCTGTAACAACAACAATATTTAAAATATTTGCTGCATATGAAATCCCAAGATTTTCAAAAATGGATACAAAAGGGCTATCCATGAGACCAATCTCATTCCAAGGATAAAGAGACATTAAAATAGCTAACGTCATGACGTAAAAAAGCAAAATACGAACTGGAGTAGAATTAATTGCCTTTGAAATCGTTTGATGAGGGTTTTGAACTTCCATGACTGCCATGCCAATGATTTCTATGCCACCAAAAGCAAAAACAACAACACTAAAGCAAGCTAAAAAACCAAACCAACCATTGGGAAAAAGTCCACCATTTTTCCATAAATTATGAACAGTAACGGTAGAAAAATCTGCACCTTCACCCCACCCCCAAAAAATAATTGCTATTCCTAAAATAATCATCGCAATGATAGCGATAACTTTAATAGAAGATAGCCAAAACTCTAGTTCACCATAGACTTCTACAGCAGCTAAATTAATACCTGTGATGATTAATGTAATACTCAGTGCCCATACCCAAGGAGCAACATCAGGATACCAAAACCCCATATAAGTCGCAAAAGCTGTAATATCAGCCAAACCAACAAGAATCATCTCAAATACATATGTCCATCCCGTTAAAAAACCTGCTAATGGTGATATGTAATTTGCCGCATAACGAGCAAAAGAACCAGGCAATGGATTATGAAGTATCATCTCTCCTAGAGCCCGCATAACCATAAAAATAGCTAAACCAGCAATACAATAGGCAATCAAAACACTGGGACCCGCAAGCTTAATTGCCTGTGCAGACCCATAAAAAAGTCCTGTTCCAATAGCAGAACCAAGAGCTAAAAAAATAACTTGGCGCTTACTCATCCCTCTTTTCAGTTCATTTATTGCCATTTCTTTCCTTACTTTTTGAAATGCTGACAATCCACACCACGATAACAGCTCTATGAGAAATAAAACCTCATGTTTCTTTCACAAATATATTTCAAAAAACATCGAAGACCAGCCAGTCTAACACTTTGCTCTAAACAATGAAAAAATACTTTTATTGCGAATTATTCAGCTTTTATAGCCTGCAATTTCGTATTATTTTATTCAAATAAAATGATAATGAATTTTTTCATAATTGTCATTTAATTCATTTCGTATTCTCTAGTTTTTTACAGAGAAAATTAACCTTAATGTAATCTAAACTTTTAGGCTTCTATTTCAGTGTACTGAAATAGAAGCCTAAAAATTCATAACAAACACATTAACTATGCATACAATTAATTTTTTGTTACTTTAAGCTAACTTTCTTTGAGCTTATAAAAAAACTTTTTACGCCAATTGAATAGCTCAATTAATGATAATACGAATCTCGCAAGTTTTCAAAAGCATGAGAAAATCTATCTACAACCCATCTTTTAAGGACTCCAGCTGCCTTAACGACAAGCTTTCCAATGAAAAAAAAATATACGGTAAAAAGAGCATCTTTGATTGTTGGTCCGATGATAGCGTTCTCCTTACCTCTGGAAATTTGCCCTGAGATAGCAATAAAATCTTTGTTTTTCGCTGAAATAAGAGGCTCTTTCTCTTGGTCAACTATCATAATGAAAACTTCCTCTGGAAAGCTAACTCTCCTAAAATTTGCATGAATCTCAAGAATTTGAGAAAAAAAAAGAACTGTTATTGAAACACATAATTTAGCACTTTTAAACATTCCTTTCTCCTTTTTTATTATAAATATCAAAAATGAACTATAAAATTCATAAAGTATTAACAAATAAGAAGAATATAAAATAAAACTTTTATTTTTACTCTATACAATACATATATTATAATTTATATTTATATAAATATAATATCAAGAATATATAATTAGTGGATATTATTTAACTTATATTAAAATTTCTGATATAAATCAGAAAATATAGGTGCTTTAAGTTTATAGTTTCTATAAAATAACAAAATATCTAGTTAACTACAAAAATCAGATATATACAGTAAAAAATATATAATTTATTAAATAATTCAAATATAGTATCGCTACTCTATATTTTCATATGAGGAAGTTTTAAAATTCAATATCCGCCCTTCACATTGACCTTAAAACAAATACTATTGAAAACTTAATGAAGGAAAAATTGTTTCTGGTAAAATAGATAATAAGTGCCCTTCACGCACAAGTATATGTGCTTGATGAAGATCTGGAGCCAGATAGCGATCTTCCTTAAGAGAAGCAACATTTTTTCGTAGACATTCCATAACAGATTGCAAAAAAGTACTTGTTTTTAAAGGTGCACGATATTCAATTCCTTGTGCTGCAACAAGCGTTTCAATGCCAATAAGTGTAAAAAGATTTTCGCTCATTACCAATAACCGACGCGCTCCATGGCAAGCCATTGAAACATGATCTTCTTGATTGGCAGAAGTTGGGGTTGAATCAACGGAAGCAGGATGGGCCATTTGCTTATTTTCAGACATTAAAGCTGCCGCTGTTACTTCAGCAATCATAAAACCTGAATTAAGACCCGCATTATGTGCTAAAAAAGCTGGAAGTCCATAAGAAACTGCTGGATCAACCATAAGAGCAATACGCCGTTGAGAAATAGATCCTATTTCACATAAAGCAAGAGCAATCTGATCAGCAGCAAACGCTACAGGTTCAGCATGAAAATTCCCACCTGATACAACTTCACCATTCCTTAAAATCAATGGATTATCTGTAACAGCATTTGCTTCAATAATCAGTGTTTTTGCTGCTGCCAGCAAAATATCAAAACATGCCCCCATGACCTGTGGCTGGCAACGTATACAATAAGGATCTTGTACACGCTCATCCCCCCGTAAATGTGCTGCACGAATTTCTGAATCCTCTACAAGCTTTTCTAATGTTTTCGATACAGCAATCTGCCCATAATGTCCTCGTAAAATATGGATATCAGGATGAAATGGCGCCGTTGATCCCATGATGGCATCTGTCGTCAAAGCCCCTGCCAACAATCCACCACACAATGCCCGATAACCTCGAAAAAGACCAGCAAGTGCAAGGGCTGTTGATGTTTGAGTCCCATTAATAAGAGCTAGACCTTCCTTTGCCTCTAAAATAATAGGGGACAATCCCGCTTTCTCTAATGCAACCGCCCCACTCATACGAATATTTTGAAAAAATGCTTCTCCTTCTCCCATCATAACAGCCGCCATGTGAGCAAGTGGAGCTAGATCACCTGAAGCACCAACAGACCCTTTTTCAGGGATGACAGGAATGACGCCCTTTGCAAGCATATTTTCCAACAAATTTACCAATTCTAGACGAACTCCTGAAGCCCCTCTTCCTAAAGAGATAAGCTTTAAGCTCATTATCAAACGCACAATATTTTCAGCTAAAGGCTCTCCTACCCCACAACAATGGGACAAAATAAGGTTTCTCTGTAAAACAGCGACATCGTCCGCATCAATTTTAATGGAAGCCAACTTCCCAAAACCAGTATTAATACCGTACACAGGCTCACTTCCAGCAGCAATTTCAGCAATGCGCTGAGCCCCTTTCTCGATAGCTAAATGCGTGTCATTATGAAGTTTACTCACTTCACCATTAAAATAAATAGCTGCAAGCTCACTAAGCGTCACCTCGCTCGGTTTCAGTATAATAGCCATAATTTACTTTCTTTTTTTATCAAAGTATAACGTTTAGCATTATTGATCCTTCTATAAAACAAAAAAAACTATAACGACTCTTTAAAGCGAGAATGCTTTCTTAAAGGTATTCCTTACAATGGAGTTATTATCACGATAAATGAAAATGAAATATTGACAAGCTCAACCAAGGTCATGGATTTCAAAAATAGACAACACATTAATTTATAATCATAATCTAGCATTATTAATATTAAATGAGAGAGCGGAATATCTTAAGACTCTTTCATTCCAAATCTGTGTATGTTGAATCAATCAAAACCATTCGCTTGCACGTCATAAGCGAGATTGTCGTATGGATAAAACTGTACAAAAAAGGACTAAAAACTCCTCTTATAAACCATGTCAAGGGCTGTCGCAACACTGGGAAATGACAAAGTGTGTGATGGTGCAGGCTTATTCTTTTATGAAGCGTAAAGATGGAGAACTCAATGGATTTATCATCAAGCTATTCCTACTAAACTTATAAAAACCTTAAATAGATAGCTGCCACAATCTATCATGATTGCAAAAATTAAACTCTATAGAAAATTAAAAAACTTATTCAACACATCACAACAGAGAAAAAATTGAGCTTATTTGCCACTTCTAAAATTGTATTTAAAGCGCCAGATTAAACCTTGAAAAACACATCTTCAATAAAACCACATAAGACTCGGACTAACCCGTTATTTAAAATAGAAAATAAAAGAAGTTTTCTTATATCAAAAAAATTAATTAATATATTGTTTTTATATTATATCTTCTAAAAAGAGAAATGCTTCATATAGCATATTTATATTTTACTTTTTATTATATTCAATCTGAATTTAGAGATAATTTCAAAATGAGTTGTTTTTTTAAGGTTCTTCCAAGCCATTACCTTTTTTACTACAAATTTCTGATTATGATAATTTTTTGTACTTTTTCAGTTATTTTTGTCAAAATTTATTAAAAACACTCTCATTTAATAATAAAAAGCAATCATAAAAACAAAGAATTATAAAACATTTCTATTCAATCTACCTCTTTCCATTTTATAAAATAATCTGTTGTTAAACTGCAGTAAAGAAAGCGCTTCGATGCTATAATGCAGTGCATAAATTTTCTATTTAAACTCTCTCATATTAAATGAACAATGAAAATCAGCGGTAATAAGATGTCGATGTGAATGCTGAAGAAAAAAACTTTCCCCCTTAAAGTCTGCCTTAATAATGCGTTAATTTCCTGAATACCGCCTACTCAGATGTGCTAAAAGAGCAAAAGTAATCATCGATATCGGATTATCCTGCATACATATAGAGCTCACTTCGATACAAAAGCTCCAAATTGCCTTGCACTTCATATTTCTTTATCAATGCGACCAATTGCCGCAAATATTCTTCCCCATAGAAAGCAATAGCGCGTTGCGCTTGCGTTGAAGAGCGGCTCATTCCAATAAAAGCTTCAGATGGGATCATCATCGTCCAATTGTGCGTATGAAAAAAAATCTTTTCTGGATCTACCCCAAAGCCATCACTCATTTCCTGTAAAAAATCAAAATTACGATAATACCGAGAATAGTTCGGACTCATTTTCTCTAACAATGTCTCATAAGCCTCTAGAAATTCGCTATGCTGGAAATCGCGATTATTTTGAATAACCGCCATGACACCATTGACCCGAAGTTGATCTGAAACAGAACAAAGCAACTTAGAACGATCCATCCACTGAAAAGCTTGCGCTGCAATGACAAGATCAACCTCGCCAATTTGAGGCAATAGGTCTTCGGCACGGCCCTGATACCACTGCACCGTAGGAAATTTTTTTCGCCCCTGCTTAATCATATCTGCCGATACATCGATAGCATGATATTGGTGCTCATTTCCTAAAAATTTAACAATTCCCTCTAATGCGATGCCTGTCCCAGCACCCACATCCACAATGGACAAATACTTTTTGTTCTTAAAAGGATGGAGCATGGTTTTAAATAAAGTAAGGGGATAGCGAGGACGATAACGATCATAATCATTAGCCAATCCATCAAACTTTTCACTTTGCCGCTGAACACTTTCTATCATAGGACTTTCACCCTCCTTCTCAATTACTACCATACATAATAAAAAAGCCTTTTTTATCCAATGTATTAAAACTTCTAAAGGAGGAAAATAAGAACTGCCCTGACCTTCTATCTTTCCATAAGATTGATACTTACATTTTTCTCTTTTCCAATTGTTATCTGCACGTTGCGAAATCCAAAACTCCTACGAAAATAATATAATTTTCTGTAATAATAATTGATATAAATATTATTGATCTTTTATAAGATGACATCTATATTACTATTATTATTTTAATATCAACAAGTCACTTAAGCGTACCTAAAACGCATAGAGATATCAATTTATTGATAAATACGCCTGTTTATAAAGTTCAAAATACTTTCCACCAAGAAAATAAACCCTATATAATACATAAAATATCTGTGGAGACATCTTTATGTTAAATGTACAAACTTCTTCAATGTTTAAAATATTAAAAAAATTTCCAATCGTGATTTTTTTGGCATGGTTAGTGCCATTTTTAAGTGGGTGCGGATTTAATACGATACCAACAAATGAAGAAAAAGCACATGCAGCATGGAGTGAAGTGCTCAATCAATATCAACGTCGTACAGATCTCATTCCCAATCTTGTAGAAACAGTTAAAGCTTACGCAGCTCATGAACAAAGCGTTTTCACAAATGTAATTGAAGCACGCGCCAAAGCAACGCAAGTCAACATTAATGCAGATATGTTGAATAATCCAGAAGTTATGCAGCAATATCTCAAAAATCAAGCAAATTTATCAAGTGCACTTTCGCGGCTTATGGCTGTTGTTGAAAACTATCCGGATCTTAAAGCAAACCAAAACTTTCTTGCTCTTCAATCACAATTAGAAGGAACAGAAAACCGTATTTCCGTTGCACGCCGCGATTATATTGAAACAGTACGTGCCTACAATACTGCACTCAAAACAATGCCGACGATGATTTGGGCAAAATTCTGGTTTCGTGATGCTAAACCTATGCCAACTTTTACCATCGATACTGATAGCCAACAAACACCAAAGGTTAATTTTAATTAATGAAATCATTTCGATACTCTTTGCAACGTATTGTATTTCCAAAATTATGGGCTTTTATCTGCTCTCTGTATTTAGTTGCTGCATTGGGAAGTATCGCTTGTTCGCAAATAAAATTTCCTCATTTAACAGGTTATGTTAATGATGTGGCTCATTTGCTCGATAATGCAACCAAGGAAGACTTGACAAAAAAACTGGCAGCACTCGAAGAGAAAACGGGAGATCAAATTGTTCTTGTGACACTCCCTACTCTTTCGGGCAATGATATAGAAACATACAGCAATTCTCTTTTTCGTACATGGGGATTAGGCCAAAAGAAGATCAATAATGGTGTATTACTGGTCATTGCACCGAATGAACGCACAGCACGTATCGAAGTTGGATATGGTTTGGAAGGAGAGCTAACAGATGCTCTTTCCTCTGTCATTATTAATAGCTTCATGATTCCTAATTTTCGTGAAGGAAATTATCAAAAAGGAATTGCTGAAGCAGTTGATGCAATTATCAAAGTTATTACAGAAAGTGATTCTGATTTTACTTTTCGCATCAAAGAAAAAGCTAAAATCGTTGAAGAACAACGTAAACAAGCTGAAAAAGAAGAAATGATTATAAATATAATCATGTTTCTCATTCTCTTTATAGTCGTTGGTTTGCCCATTCTTGCAATGATTTTTGGTAAAAAAGTGGGTCCACAAAAGTATCTCTGGCTGGGGATCATCTTCACACCTTGGTTTCTTAACTTAAGTGCCGGTGGCAGATATCCTGGTGGAAGGTTCGGTGGTCCTCGAGGTGGAGGGGGATTTAGGGGTGGTGGTGGATCATCAGGTGGTGGTGGTGCAACAGGAAGATGGTAAAAGGAACGTCGATTTTTAAGCGTAGCAAATCTTCTTAAGATAAAATTTATGAACGTATTCTCTTTTATTCAACAATTCTATACCTTACTCTGTAATCACTTTTATTGATTACAAAATAAACTCAAACATCAAGATAAATATTACCAATGACATTTGAATTGAAACATACGGATCGTAATCACTTATCACATCATTTTAATGCAATTCTAGGAAATCCACCCGTTGAATGGAAGATAAGTGATCATCTAGTTGAGTATCCTAAAGCTCTGCGTTATATGCAAGAACGTGTAGAAAAAATTCTTGCAAAAACCGCGCATGAACAAGTTTGGCTTCTTGAACACCCTTCCCTTTATACAGCGGGAACGAGTGCAAATAAAAAAGATCTTTTGGCGCCTAATTTATTCCCTGTTTATGAAGCAGGACGTGGAGGTGAATTTACATATCACGGTCCAGGACAGCGTATTGCTTATATCATGCTTGATCTTAAACGCCGGAAACAAGACATTCGTGCTTTCATTAGTGCATTAGAAGAATGGATCATACAGATGCTTGCCAACTTTAATATTAAAGGCGAACGCAGAGAAGATCGCGTTGGTGTCTGGGTTAAACAGTCTCATTGCCCATCAAAACAAAATGATCTTTCTTCCGAAGATAAAATTGCAGCCATTGGCATTCGAGTGCGCAAATGGATAAGTTTTCATGGAGTTTCTATCAATGTTAATCCTAACTTAGCCCATTATTCAGGAATTGTTCCTTGTGGAATTACAAACCACGGTGTCACAAGCTTTCTTAATCTCGGTTGCCCTGTAGCAATGCATGATATTGATATTGCTCTCAAACACGCTTTTGAACAAATTTTTGGCCCAACAATCGATGTTTCCTAAGTGCATTGATTTTTAAACAAAAAACAGGCATAAAATTATTTTAATAAATATTTTATTTTATGAGGTGGATAGTTAAACGCTATGAGCGATAACAAAAAGGATCTTTTTAGTGTTTTTAATAAAGCCCAATCTCGGGTAAATACAAAAGAAAACACTCTGCAGTCTTCAATGAAATCAAACGCGATGATTTCAAGAAAAAGTGCAAAAGATACGCAAGAAGATGACTATAATGCCCTCTCTATTCGAGTTCTTGAGGGTTTAGAGCCCGTACGTTTACGCCCTGGAATGTATATTGGTGGAACAGACAGTAAAGCGCTTCATCATTTATTTTCCGAAATTATTGATAACGCGATGGATGAAGCTGTTGCGGGTTATGCAGATTCTATTGAGGTCTCATTAGATAGGAACGGTTATATAACCGTTACAGATAATGGACGCGGTATTCCTATCGAAAATCATCCTCAAATGCCTGAGAAATCGACTCTTGAAGTTATTATGACACAACTCCACTCAGGGGGAAAATTTGATGGAAAGGCTTATCAAACTGCAGGTGGACTTCATGGAGTAGGAATTTCTGTCGTCAATGCTCTTTCTGATGATATGGAAGTTGAAGTTGCACGAGAACGAAAACTTTACCGCCAACGTTTCTCACGTGGTATTCCTCAATCTGGATTGGAAGATCTGGGAGATGTTTATAATCGTCGTGGTACGCGCGTTCGTTTTCATCCTGATCATGAAATTTTTGGTGAAAAAGCAGCTTTTGATCCAGAAAAAATCTATAAGATGACATGCTCCAAAGCCTATCTTTTTGGTGGCGTAAAAATTCGCTGGTCTTGTGATCCCGTCATACTTGAAGGCGCAAAAAATATTCCTGAAAAAGCTGTTTTTCATTTTCCCGATGGGCTTAAAGACTATTTACTTTCGTCACTAAAAGATAAATCTCGAGTAACGTCAGAAATTTTTTCTGGCAAAACACAACACAATAATGGCCATGGCTCCGTTGAGTGGGCTATCGCTTGGCATGGTGGTGATTCTTGTGTGCAATCTTACTGCAATACGATTCCTACAGGAGAAGGCGGAACACATGAAATAGGATTACGTCAAGCTCTTTTGCGTGGATTGAAATCCTACGCTGAGTTAATAGGAAACAAGCGCGCAACGATTATTACGTCTGACGATATTATGATTTCAACAGCCGCAATACTTTCAGTCTTTATCAGTAACCCTGAATTTGTTGGACAAACAAAAGATCGATTAGCAACCATTGAAGCACAGCGTATCGTTGAGAATGCAATCCGCGATCCTTTTGATCATTGGTTAGCAAATTCCCCACAAGAAGCAACAAAACTTCTCGATTGGGTTATTGAACGTGCTGAAGAACGTGTTAAACGACGCCAAGATAGAGAAATAAGTCGAAAAACTGCTGTCCGTAAATTACGTCTGCCCGGTAAACTTGCAGATTGTAGCCAGAACCATGCTGTGGGTGCTGAACTATTCATTGTTGAAGGAGATTCTGCAGGAGGATCTGCTAAACAAGCAAGAAATAGAGCAAACCAAGCAATTTTACCTCTTCGTGGTAAAATCTTAAATGTCGCCAGTGCTGCACATGAAAAAATGAACTCAAGCCAAACAATTAGCGATCTTATCCTTGCTCTTGGATGTGGAACACGCTCCAAGTATCGTGAAAAAGATCTCAGATATGAACGTATTATCATCATGACAGATGCTGATGTTGATGGTGCTCATATTGCGTCACTGCTCATTACCTTCTTCTTTCAAGAAATGCCTGACCTTATTCATCAGGGACATTTATATCTTGCCGTCCCCCCCCTTTATAGAATATCACAAGGAGGAAAAGTTGCTTATGCTCGTGACGACATTCATAAGGATGAATTGCTCAAAACTGAATTTACTGGAAAAGCTAAAATCGAAATCGGGCGTTTTAAAGGGCTGGGTGAAATGCGCGCAGAACAACTTAAAGAAACGACTATGCATCCTCAAAAACGTACATTGCTTCGTGTTTCTATTGATGCCGTGGAAATGCAAGAAACGAAAAAGACTGTAGAAAGTCTCATGGGAACAAAACCAGAAGCACGATTTCGTTTCATACAAGAAAATTCTACTTTTGCTTCTAATCTAGACATCTAATGTAAAAAATATCCCTTTCAAGCCACTGCGGCTGCGTCAATCACGCGCAGCTGCGGATTGATCGTTCCATTCCAATAATTCAAACTAAGATGACCAGCTAAATGAATCATTTCACCAATATTTTCAAAAAGAAAATCACCAAGCGATGTCCCTACAGCACGAAAAGCTATTCCTTGTAGTTTTTTTCCTTCAACATTAGATACAATGAGGCGAAGATGTCCTTTACCAACTTCAGATAGATTCACCAGTCGATGAGAGGGAAGAACAAAAACAGGTGTTGCATTCCCTGCCCCAAATGGCCCTGCTTTTTCAAGCAATTCAAACAGCGCTTCATTAATACCAGAAGCAGAAAGAGAACCATCTATACTAAGAGATTTTTTTGCACGCAACTGTGAAACCATTAAAGAAACTTTTTCTTCTAGCCATTTTCGAAAAATTTCAATTTTTGTTGATTGAATTGTAATTCCTGCTGCCATACTATGTCCCCCTCCTTTTTCTAATAAATTTAATGTAACAGCTTCACGAACGAGTGCTCCTAAATCTATACCATTAATTGAGCGTCCCGACCCTACGCCATTTCCATCTTCTTTCAAAGCAATAGCAAAAACAGGGCAAAAAAAACGCTCTTTGAGACGGGAAGCAAGAATACCAATAATTCCCGGATGCCATTCTTTATGAGAAATCACAAGTGACAATGGTATTTCTTGATCTTGATAAAGAGAAGAAATGTAAGATTCCGCTTGTGCTAATTGAATGTTCTCCATTTCTTGGCGTTCTTGATTAAGCCGATCTAATTGTTCTGCTATTCTGTCCGCTTCATCTTTATTCTCACAGCTAAGCAAACGTGCTCCCAAAGCTTGATCACCAATGCGCCCTCCTGCATTAATTCTAGGACCTAATAAAAAACCTAAATGAAAACTATTAAGCGGTTCCCCTATTCGTGCAACCTTTGTTAAAGCTGTTATTCCTAGATTATGCATAGAACGAGCAACTTGAAGCCCTTTTATCACAAAAGCACGGTTAACCCCCTGTAATGGAACGACATCACATATGGTTGCCAATGCAACAAGATCAAGCATACTTAAAAGATCAGGCAGCGGTCCTTGGAATTGTTTTTTCCGCAGCAAATGGTGAACCCAAGCTAACGTAACAAAAACAACGCCAGCTGCACATAAATGCCCCTGTTTAGAAAAATCATCAGGACGATTAGGATTGACAAGAGCAACAGCTTCTTGATGAATCTCTGACATTTGATGATGATCTAAAATCACAACATCAGCACCAGCAAGCCTAGCTGCTTTTACGGCATCTGGACTGTTTGCGCCACAATCAACAGTGATAATTAACCGAGCGCCTTCTTGCACAAGCATGCTCATTGCTTGTTCATTCGGACCATAGCCTTCAACAATACGATCAGGAATATAAATTTTGACTTCAATACCAAAATAACGAAAAAAACGCGCTATGAGTGCCGATGAACAAGCACCATCAACATCATAATCACCAAACACAGCAACCTGTTCTTGATTGAGAAGAGCCTTAACAATACGCTCTGCAGCGCATTGCATATCCCTAAAACTTTCTGGATCAGGCATAAGCGTACGCAATGTTGGATTAATAAAAGCAACTGCCTCAGCTTCATCCACATCTCTTGCTGAAAGTACTCGAGCTAACTGATCTGGAAAACCAAATTTTTGAGAAATAGCGCGCGCATTATTTATCCCTTGAACATCAAGGGCATCTAACCAAGCTTGACCACAAGCAGAAGATTCAACATTGAGAAAATAACGAGACCACTGCATTATTACTTATTTTATAATGAAGAACGATAAAATACAATCATGCGTTAAAGATAAAATAGTCTTTTGCAACATTCATTTTAAATTTAAATGGTCCACAAACTTCTTTAATGTGGTATTACAATACCTTTCTCATAACATGTTGTTTTATAAATTTTTTATTTTCTCTTGACGTCAATCAAAAGACATTATACCAGAACAAGTGGTATACGTTAAATATTTCGCTATGGTAACAATTTTCAACGCAAAACAGTAAAAATTCCCTTATATTAAAAGGGTTCTAATAAAGGATACTTCTATGGCAACTTTTTCACAAAAGCCAACTGAAGTGGTGAAAAAATGGGTTATTATTGACGCAGAAAACCTTGTTTTAGGTCGTCTTGCCACATTTGTTGCTAACCGCTTACGTGGCAAACATAAAGCTACATTTACTCCACATGTTGATGATGGTGACAACGTTATTGTCATTAATGCAGATAAAATAGCTCTCACTGGCAAAAAATATACGGATAAAAAATATTATTGGCATACCGGCTATATTGGTGGAATCAAACAACGTACAGCACGTCAACTTCTTGAGGGGCGTTTTCCCGAACGCGTTATTGAAAAAGCGGTAGAGCGTATGATTCCTCGTGGACCTCTTGGTCGCCGTCAATTGAAGAATCTACGTGTTTACGCTGGAAGCCAACATCCACATGAAGCACAACAGCCTGAATCTCTTGACGTTGGTGCTTTAAACCGCAAAAACAAAAGGATTGTTTGATTATGGCTGAAATTAATTCTCTTTCTGAGCTTAGCATAGTAACAAGTATTACAGAAACACATGAAAATGTTGTTCCTGTTCACGTGCAAAAGCTTGATTCACAAGGACGTGCTTACGCAACAGGAAAACGTAAAGACGCTGTTGCACGTGTATGGATTAAACCAGGTTCTGGAAAAATCACGATCAACAATAAGGAATTTGACAAATATTTTGCTCGTCCTGTTCTTAGAATGATTCTTCGTCAACCAATTGTTGCAACAAATAGGGATACCCAGTTTGATATTATTGCAACCGTTGCAGGCGGTGGTCTTTCCGGACAAGCCGGTGCAGTGCGCCATGGCATTTCCAAAGCTTTAACCTATTACGAACCAGAACTTCGCTCAATCTTGAAAAAAGGTGGGTTTCTTACCCGTGATAGTCGTGTTGTTGAACGTAAAAAATACGGTAAAGCAAAAGCACGTCGTTCTTTCCAATTCTCAAAGCGTTAATTTCAATTTTTGCAATGCATAAAGCCTCGGACAAAAACGGGGCTTTTTTAAACTGCTAAAACAGACTTTTAGATGAATGTAGGAACAAATCTATACCGATTAAAAAAAACAAGAATGCAGAACAACCTCTTCTCTTAAGATAAAAGGCAAGAAAAATAGACCGAAAAAATTCAAAACTTCAGTTTCAATTTTTAAAATCTGTTTTACTAACTTGTAATATATCGACGTGCTAAAGCACAAAAATATTTACGCGACAACTTTAGCAATCTTATAAGCTTTTCAATATTTTTCTATCATCACTTAACAAGCTTTAGTCCAAGAAATGCTTTACCATTGTAATAAAATGAGGGACAGAAATAGGCTTTGACATATATTCTTCACATCCACTGGCACGAATTCGCTCCTCATCGCCTTTCATAGCAAAAGCTGTTACAGCAACAACGGGGATTGATCGAAGTTCTTCATCTTCTTTTAATTGTTTAATAACATCTATTCCAGAGACTTCTGGCAACTGGATATCCACAAGGATAAGAGATGGCATTGATGAACGCGCCAAATCTAATGCCATAAGACCATTACGCGTTTCAACGGTTTCATAACCACTCGCTTCTACAAGATCGCGAAATAACTTCATATTAAGCTCATTATCTTCCACGATCATGACTTTTTTTGACATTCGTATAACTCCACCCTTCTCAGATAAAATAGAGAAATAGAAATGAATCCACATTCTCTTTGCTTAAGATAAAATGATAAAATGAATTGTAAACCACAAAGAGATTAAAAGATTCCAATAAAAGCATTTTTGCAAATATTTGTAAGACGCATCGCTATACTTATTCAGTTCATCAACATAAAACCCACAAATAGTCGTAAGATTGTGTGACCTTGTATTTTTTGAATTGATATACAAAGTTTATGGATATCTCAATTAATGCATTCGCGTTTTCATCATAAAAAAATATCAACCACAAACTTAGCTCAAACGCGTATTTTGAAGAGGAAAAAATTTAAGTAAATTTAAAAAGCAACTGATTCGCTGAATTTAATGCGCCATATACTGGCATCCACAAAACAATATCTTAATGATATAAAAAGATAAACTTATCAATGTTATTAAGAGTAAAAAATAAATAAACCGTGATTAAATAACACGGTTTATTTAATATAAAACATTCAAATAACAGAATAATTCAAATTTGATCAAGGATAATATCTTTTAATTCAAAGCCCATGAACTATGAGCAAAAGCATCGAATGTTCTTCCACCTGTCTCTCTGTTAGGACTGGGCGGCTTTCTAGTAAAGAAATATACAAAATATGCGATTAAAGCAAAAATCGCTGTCTCCATCCCCATTAAACCCGCGACTTTTTGGACATTTTTCTCACCCCCTTGTCCTTCAAACTGGCTAATAACCATATCAACAGCTTTAATAACTCTATTTTCCTGTGTCATTACAGAAATAAAACCAGCATTTTGAAATCTACCATTTAAAGAATCAGCATTGGCTCTTAAAATCTGTGAAAAGAAAATCGCTACTGCAACAAAACATACTATACAATGCTTGAATATTTTCATCATAACCACCTAATTACAATATTTAATAAAATAAATTTTCTTTACCGCCCCCTCTAAATAAAAAACATTCCATCATCTATCGATAAAGTATATTTATCTTCTTATAATAAAAATATAATACAAAATTTAATTAATAACTTTATTTTAATTGTTGTTTTTGTATTATATTACACCTATAATATATTCGTTACATGTTTATTTAATAATTGTCAATTATTTTATTTGTACTTTACATTATGTAGTTTAATGATAAAAATATATTAAAATAAAATTATTTTATTGTTTTTATTATAAATTTAGCTTTATTATCATAAATATTATTATGATTTTATAATATAAAAAAATATTAATATGTTGTTTTTTAGTTACACATAATATTTTTATTTTTTGTATAATATAGTAAAATAAATATTTTTATAAAATAATTTTTCCTTAGTATATATTGAGAAAAAATATTTGCCCCAGCTACAATTAGCGTAAGCACCAGCTTAATTCTTTGATTGAAAAAGCTAAATTAGGTAATATAAGGGATAACTTTGGTGAATGCGCTAAATCTAATGCCATAAGCTATTACACATTTCAACGATTTCACAGCCATGCGTTTCTACAAGAACGTGGAATAATTTTAATAAAGTTCATTGTCTTCCACAATTATAACTTTCTAACATTAATATAATTCACGACTTTAAGATAAAATAGAGAAATAAAAATTTAAATAACGTTGATATGGATAGATTATTTGCTAGCAAACAATCTTCTCTATTAAATCAGAGTGTTCACTACTATGATATTGTAATTTCAATCACGACAATACTTCAATAACAGACTAAAATATAGATTCACTATAAGCTTAAAATAAAAATTTTGGAATTGATCATACATACAATGAATGAACCGTAAAATACAAAAGTAATCATAACACTAGAAAGTGAAAAAGCTTATCACTCTTGTTCACTATTCCTTCCTCTCTCATTTTTTCTGTGTTATTTTTAAAGTCTTGTAAAAGATATGAATTACATACAAAAAAATTTAACCCTTTGTAATCTCTACGCCATCAATCACATTAGTTTTATTAATGATAAGCAATAACATCTGTATAGCTCTAAGCTTAAATAGCAACACCAGATTAAAGTATCATTTTTATTTATTGTAAAAGAGTATGTAAAACTTCATTTTACTCTTATCATTGTTAATGAAAAATTGAAAAATGAGCTTATTAATATTTATTAAATAGAAAATAATTTTTTACAAAATAATATTTTATTTAATTACTTTTTAAAATAACCTATTTAAAATAATATAAATATATTATGTTTATATTGCATGCGTTTAAATTGTATATTTTTAATTAAATAATAATATTTATAATAACACTAAAATATTACATAATAATTATCTTTCTATTAAATAGAATAAGGAATTCACAAGAAAATCAAGTATAATTCTATTTGTTTACAAGAACAACAAAGAAATATATTTAATTATGTTATTGAACTCAGTTGCGTTGCCATCGTTTTTTCCTGCTTGGCTTAGTGGATCCTTTTATTTCCAAGCAATTATTAACTGAATTTTGACTGCTCAGCATACTGAAAAATCTCTATGTGATTGTTGTCTTGATAATTGCTATCATGTTGTTTAGCGAAGTTCTTAGCTTTCTATCGGGCAACTTAAAAGCTTTATTCTGTCAATTTTCTTATTGTTTAAGCAAAAACTCATCCATGTAATAATATATTGAATGCACCAACAAAATCCGCACGAATAACCACATTCTGCACATATAAAAATTACCCATCTTTGACAATTTTTTAGTACTATAAACGCAACAAAAATAAATTTTGCTCGGAGGAGAAAGCACTACTAATATTGTACACCATCTTACCATTGGCTTGTGTCATCAAGCAGACATCTAAACTCAAACTAATCTAAAACCAAGAAATTTAACTATCTGATTTTTATTGTAAATTCTTTGCTCATAGCTATAGAAATACAACCGATTTTATGCATGAATATGTCTAATAAAAAATCCTCATGTGTAAATTTTACATGACTTATACCGCCAGCATAAATAACGATATTTTACAGTACGATAGAATTTTCACTCAATTTTTTATTTTTATAATCATGATGACTTTTATATTATCCCCCTAATCCATTAAATTTACGCATTGTTTTCTTATAACTTATGAAAGTCATGACCATGGAAAGAAAAGCGCTCAACAGAAGATATCCAATATTCTATTCGTCTTTACCAAGCAACAATGACACAGGCAAGGAAGCAGAAAAAGCCATGGGAAGCATAAACAAAAGCCATTTTACGATGCTTAAAGGATAAATTCCTATTGGCACAAATGAAAGCTCGTAAATCATTTCATGAAAATATTCGACAGGCATCTTACGGCTAATAATAAATGTTATAAAATTGAACATCATGAAAAAACAAATATTGACGATAAAAACACAAAATATTGCAACAATAAAAGAGATCCATCTTAGCTTAAGATCAGAAATATTCGGTAATGATACAAATAAATAGGCACTAACATAAAGGACAAAGAGCTTGATCAAATTAAGAGGTTTACACCAACCAAACAACATCAACAACCAGATTGAAACGGGCTTTATCAAGTATGGTTCAATTTTACCATCCGCTACTTTTTCAAAAAACGTTTCAATAGAATTAGTAAAAATATTCAAAAATATTCCAAGTAAAACAAAGACAACAAAGATAAAATGGATTTCATCTCTGCTATAGTTACCGATCTTTCCTGAAAAAGAAGATATTCTATCAATAAATATGAATTGAATAAAATAATAGCATAGAGAAAGCATAAACTCCCCAGCCAAATTCTTACCATAAACAATCTGTCGGCGGATATTCAGACTGATAAAATGAAGGATGATTTTCATCTCAACCACCTGCTCCATTATATGCTTTCATCCCTTTATTCCAAGCAATATAAATTAAGAATAAAAAACACAAAATATAAGTAAAACTTCCGAAAATAAACTGCTGAAACAACGCTAAATTTTGCGTCGCGAAAAACTCGGCAGGAGCTGATATCATGAAACGATAAGGATTAAATTGCATAAGCGGAATAAGCCACACCGGCCAAAAAGATGGTGGTAAAAGAACACCCCCAAGAAGCGCTGAACTGAGAATACTGAAAGAAAGTAATATATTGTACTCAATCACCCAAAAGCTTAATAAGGCAATTCCAAAAGAGATTAAAAAACAAAGCAATTGTGATAGAATAACAACCAAAAAAAGAACAGAAAAGCGATGACCAATCCCAGAATATTTTCATAAAATAAAACAAGCTTAACAACAAAAAGAGCCAATAAGGGAATGCTATATAATACACTCTCCCCTAAAAAAGTAAAAAGCATTTGTGTCATATAACTAAAGGGCTTTGTAAGATATACTTCTAATTGACCTTCTTTAACATGATGAGAGAAAAACTTAATCACATTATAACCATTATTTAAGCGACCTAAGACTAAAGCAAAAGCATAATAATACATCATATCATAAAAGCTAAAGCCATTTATGGTGTTGCCCGTATCAGAGAAAAGTGCATTCCATAATAGAAGTTGAATAACAAATGGCGAAAGTGTCCCAATGATAATATCGGTAAAAAACATTGCTCTATCACTTAGAACAGTCAGTAATCCATTCTTGGCAAAAAGAAACATACCAAAGCAGTGGTTAGATAAATTCTTTAAATTTAACACGGAGCATCTCTTCAAGCGAGGGAGTGGATACAGAGAACGTACAGTTCAATTTGGTTGTAATTTCGCGTACAAAACGCGCAAAATCCTCACGGGGCAACGAAACCTCCAGCGAGCATTCTTCAGCGTTAAAGTACTTATCTTTTAAAGGAGTAGATAATTTCAACGCAATCTCATCAATTTTTTCTACAACAGCTGAAGGTGCCGCCAAGTGTTCACAAAAAAGTGTCATTCTCACCAAAGAAGGAATGACATTTTTAAGCGCATGAAGATTACCATGAAACTGTTTCTTTCCTTTATGCAAGAGAATAATATCATCGACGTATCCATCAATATCTCCCATATCATGACTTGTGATGATATACCCAGTGCCACGCTCCCTTTTCAGTTTTTTAAGAAGCTCCCTGATTTCATGCTTAGATGTAAGATCAAGACCAATACTTGGCTCATCGAAAAACAACAGTTTAGGTCTAAAGGAGAGATTAAATGCCAATTCACTTTTCACTCTCTCACCCAGACTAAGTATCCGCACTGGCTTATCCATAATATGCTCAAGACCCAGTAACTCAGCGATCTCTTTAAGATCACGGGTAAAAGAGGCGCGTTCAAGACCATATAATGGTTGAACCATATCCAGACTGTAGCGTAAGGGCAAATCCCACCATAAACAATTCTTATGACCAAAGACCACACCCAAAGACTTGAACAGATTTTTCTTCGCTTTATAAGGATCAACACCAAGGACTTTAACACATCCCTCATCAGCGTATTGTATACCAGAAAGTATTTTAATCAGTGTCGATTTACCCGCTCCGTTAGGGACAAGAATTGCTAACGATTGCCCTGAAAAGAGGGTGAAACTCATATCTTTTAACACATAATGATTTGTATAATCCGGCTTGAAGAGAGAAAACACCTTGTTTTTAAAACCAATTTCTCTGTCAATGTTGCGATATATTTTTGAGACGTTATTAACGTCAATCAATAATGATCCCATCAGTCACTCCTAATTTCAACTTATCCCCCCTTTGAATGTTCCCATAATAAATATCTGTTTTTGTTCACTAGAAAAAACAAAAGTGTTCAAGCCCTCCCTAGAGCAATAAAACGCACCTGACGTTTTATCTCCAATTTTTTGTCTAGATATTTTTTCAATGTGATGAGTTCACTTCAATGAAGCATTAAGATACTAAAAACTTATTTCTTCTTTTATGAAAGATAATCTTTTGGATAAACTAAGTAAGTAGAAAAATAATTGGTCATTGAAAGGAGAGCTTTGCTAAGAAGGCTTCATTGTGTAAGCAAAGATACAAAGCATAAATCTATACTATAAGCATATCAAACCACATTGATAACAAAACAAAAATCCTTGACAACAGGAATTTTTTGAGAGGCTACTTTCCCTCAGCATTACTATAAAATGCCTCCATTATTCCCCATGAAAAAACTAAAATTGCTTTCACTATTTTAGTAAATATCTTTCAGATTTTATCTAACTCATCTCCCTCAACAGACACGCCTCCCCAATATATGACCTCTGTAGATAATTCAAAGGAGCAGCTTCATAAACTCAGATTATTAAACGATACATCATATCCAAAAATAACAATACAATCAATTATGGATAAAGATCTGTAGAAAGAAAGCCATGATATTCGAAAATTTCATCACTCAAAAACACAATTTTCTCATAGCAATTGACTTATCAAAAACTTTCTTCAAATGATGCCCTATTCATCTTATCAAATTTATAGACAAAATTTGTATCAATCAAAAAGAACAAATGAAGTTTGTTTAGTTGATTTCAGCATCACTCTCATTAAAAGATAAAAGATTAAAACTTTGGACCATATGAGGTGGTAAAGGTGCAACAATGTCCAATATTCCTCCTGAAGGATGAGGAATACGAATACGACGTGCATGAAGATGAAGACGATTTTGAATTCCTCCTGGTAATGTCCAATTACTATCAGAAAAAAAATACTTTGTATCGCCAATGATAGGATGATCCATATGGGCAGCATGCACACGAAGCTGATGTGTTCTCCCTGTATAGGGTTCCATTTCAAGCCACGAAAGAGCCCGCCCTCGCGTATCTAAAACGCGATAGTAGGAAACCGCATGATGTGAATCTGGCTCTCCATGTTCACAAACACGCATTTTGTCACCTTGTGCAGTCATTTCCTTAACCATCCACGTTGAAATTTTGTCCTGCTTTTTTTTAGGCACACCCCGAACCAACGCCCAATAAGTCTTTTTTGTTTCTCGCGCTCTAAAAGCAGCAGTTAAGGACTGAGCAGCTCCCCTTGATCGCGCAACAATAAGCACACCCGACGTCTCACGATCAAGACGATGAACCAAACGCGGCTTTTCACCTTTTTTATTGCGCCATACCTCAAGCATACTATCCATATGACGTGTTAAACCAGAGCCTCCTTGTACAGCCAACCCAGCTGGTTTATTAAAAACAAATACCTTTGGATCTTCATAAAGCAGCATTTTTTTCAAAACGGTCCCATCATCCTGCCCACGAAGTGTTTTATCCGTTATTGAAAGATTTTCCTTGTCATTAATAGGGAGAGGTGGAATACGAACAGCTTGCCCTATACAAAGACGCGTATCGGCTTTAACACGTCCACTATCAACCCGTATCTGACCAGAACGCAACAATTTTTGCAAAGCTCCAAAACCAAGTCCTGGATAATGCACTTTAAACCAGCGATCTAAACGCATTCCATTTTCATCTGCCTCAACTTTTTTTATTTCTATGCCTGCCATGAAAATTCCCTTACCTGCTAATTTTATTGATCTATTTTTGCGCCTTTATAAACACAAAAATTCATATTTTAGTTGGTCTTATCACACCATATTACAGTTAGTATCCAAAATTTCCTTTTCTTAACGTCCAAATTTTATTAGCTAAAAACTAAGCGTTGTAAAAATCAACAGCCTTTACGCTTAATAGCGAATGGAGATAATTAACCGTGTCCTTATTCAAAACCTATGCACGTGTTCTCACTTACCTAAATAGAGAAAAAAATGCATCCCTTTTAATCTGTACCGCTAATGTTATATTAGCTATTATCACTATTGCAGAACCTATTTTATTTGGACAAGTTATTGATTCTATTACAGACAAAACAGCTATCATCCTTACTCTTGCCATTTGGGTTTGTTTTGGACTTTCACATATTATTGCTTATGTCCTTGTTGCTCGCGGTGCTGACCGCTTAGCCCATAGACGCCGCTTAACGGTTTTAACGGAATCTTTCGAACGTATCATTGCCATGCCTTTAATTTGGCATCAACAACGTGGAACTTCCAACGCACTCCATACACTTTTGCGCGCAATAGATTCCATGTCAACCATATGGCTTGATTTTATGCGCCAACATCTCTCAACGCTTGTCGCCTTATTGGTTCTTATCCCCATAGCGTTTAATATGAATTGGCGTCTTTCAATAGTCTTGGTTGTGCTTGCCATCATTTATGTATTAATTGCACGTTTAGTGATGCGAAAAACAAAAGACGGGCAAGCCGCTGTAGAATGCTATCATCATAACCTTTTTAAGCATGTCAGTGATTCAATCTCTAATGTTTCCATTGTACAAAGTTATAACCGAATAAAAGAAGAAACTTCCATACTGCATCAACATACAAATGCTCTTCTTAAAGCACAAAATCCTGTTCTCAATTGGTGGGCGCTCGCCAGTGGCTTAAATCGAATGGCTTCAACAATTTCAATCGTTTGTGTTCTTCTCCTTGGAGCTTTTTTTGTTGCAAAAGATCAATTACGAGTAGGTGAAGTCGTTGCTTTTGTTGGATTTGCACAACTCATGATTAGCCGCCTAGACCAAATGAGCAGTTTTATTAATTGTGCAATATCCTCACAAGCAAAACTGCAAGAATTTTTTGAAATGGAAGACTCAACCTTTCATATCAACGAACCGCAAAATCTTCCTTCCCTCCAAAATGTTAAAGGCGCCATACAATTTCATCACGTGACCTATCAATTCCAAAATTCTTCTCAAGGTGTTTTTGATATTTCCTTTGAAGTTAAAGCAGGACAAACTGTTGCGATTGTAGGACCAACAGGGGCTGGAAAAACAACATTGATCAATCTGTTGCAGCGCGTATACGACCCTACCCTTGGGCATATCTCCATTGATGGAATAAATATATGCTCAATCAATCGCGAATCTTTACGCAAATCTCTAGCAACAGTATTTCAAGACTCGGGTCTTTTCAACCGTACTATTCATGACAATATTTCAATAGGAAAAGCGAGCGCAACGAATGAAGAACTTTATGAAGCAGCAAAAATAGCAGAAGCTCACGATTTTATTCTAAAAAAAGCTGATTGTTATAACACAATAGTGGGCGAACGAGGATCTCAATTATCTGGTGGAGAAAAACAACGACTAGCAATTGCACGCGCTGTTTTAAAAAATGCCCCTATTCTCATTCTAGATGAAGCAACAAGCGCTCTTGATGTTGAAACAGAAGCACGAGTCAAAGATGCTCTCGATTGTATAAGCCATAACCGTACTACTTTTATTATAGCACATCGCCTCTCAACAGTACGCAATGCTGATGTGATACTCTTTCTGGATCATGGTCACTTAATGGAAAAAGGAAACTTTCAAGAATTAATCGATAGAGGGGGACGTTTCTCTAAATTTTTAAAGGCAAGTGGTTTAACAATCAAACCACCAAAAAGAGAAGGAGAAAATGTTATCCCCTTACATGAAGCCATAGCATCATAAAATTGATACTCTTTTCAAGCAAAAAAATCCTCCTCAGAATAACAAGAGTGCTTATATATGATACAAGTAAAAAGATTTCTAAAAATACCACAATCCATTTTAGGTATTTAAGAAAAATATTAAAACAGTCTAGTATTTTCTCTGCTATTGCAATTTTACTAGATTGGGACAAAAATATTTCCCTATATCTGTGAATATTGACGAGTATACATTCTCATTTAGGGAAAATGTAAAGATAAAAACAATTTCCAGTTTTACCGTCTTCTTTTTACTCAGCTTTACGAATTTCAAAACGAACTAAAGAAATATCTTTTAAATAATGAATATTATGTATTGCGTTGCACTTTGTTTATCACTTTCTTTATAGTCCTTTCATAAAGAACAGAACATCATTGTTTTGCACATTCATATGACTTTTTTTAAGAAACATTTCTCAATGCTTTTAAGCCCATTTCACAACGACATTCGTGAGTGGTTTTGATTAATTTAACATACACAGAATTTGAAATAATAAAATCCTACGAATATTAGTAGCTCTTGTTCAAAAGATAAAACGATAAATTATCATTATAACTCAATGTATTAAAGCAATTTTATTATAAATAAATTAGATGTTAATCTAAATATTTAGACTTATGTTATATTCCTTTGATTTATATTGATAATTCATTACTTTATAACTTGAAATAAAGATTTATAAAGATAGGAGAATATTCCTTTCAAGACCTTTTAATAATAAACCAAAAAACTGTTTTCTTGTACATAACAAGCAAAATGAAAATAATAGCTCTAAGATATAACAACGCTTTTATAAGCCTTTTCAAGGAAAGAAATTTTATTCATTTAAAAACTAATCGAATAATGATAGCTTATAACTTTATAAAGATAATCGTATGCAATAAATCTTGTATTTTTCCTTTCATAAAAAGAGATGTTTCTTCAAAAAATCTATAAGAGCAACACAATAACTAGTCTTCCTAGTAAAAGAATACACAGCAAAGCATGAAGTGCTGCATAATCTATCTTATCTTAAAAAGGTGACTCCTGAAACGCTTGGAAGCTATAAAGCCAAATGATAAAGTGGTGATAAAGACAAACACTGTTTTTATCTTTACAATTGTATTTTCCCCAATTACGCTGTATCTGCATTTCAGAAATACACCAGACAGATATTCATGATACATAGATACCAACCCAATATAACAATGTAAAAAACACCTATGCAGAATGATTTCATTCTTTAATTTTTTTCAAGAAAATCTTTTAGTGCCGAAAATGCCTCATCAGCTTTGTTCCCCTCAGGACCACCAGCCTGCGCCATATCAGGACGGCCACCTCCACCTTTACCACCCAGCATCGCAGAAAGAATACGAACGAGATCTACAGCATTTAATTTATCCGTTAAATCATCCGTAACACCGACAACAGCACTCCCTTTTCCATCCTCCGAGACACTAATAAAAGCAACCACTCCAGATCCAATTTGTTTTTTCTCAGAATCGACGAGCGCCTTAAGATCCCGTGGTAAAATATTTTTAACAACGCGTCCGGTAAAAGAAAACCCATTGATGATGATAATATCACCTTGGCTCCTTTCTGTTATTCCACCACTCAACATCATTTTCTTGCGTACATCATTCAATTCTTTTTCAAGTTTACGACGATCATCAAGCAAAATTCGCACCCGTTCTTCCACGCCAACAGAAGAAGTTTTTAAAAGATCAGCAATTTCATGAATACGTTCATCTTGGCGGCTAAGATAAAGACGTGCTTCTTTGCCTGTTAAAGCTTCAATACGCCGCACTCCAGCTGAAACAGAACTTTCAGAAACAATATGAATCAAACCGATATCACCTGTTCGCTCCACATGTGTCCCTCCACAAAGCTCAATTGACCAACGCTTTTTTAATCTTCCCTGTTCAAGTGGCTCCCCCATAGAAACAACACGAACTTCATCACCATATTTTTCACCAAACAATGCCATGGCTCCTTCAGAAATGGCATCATCTACAGCCATGAGGCGCGTTATCACTCTACTATTTTGCAAAATAATCTCATTGGTTAAATCTGCTATTTTTTTCAATTCTTTTGGTGAAACGGATTTTGGATGGGAAAAATCAAAACGCAACCGATCTGGCGATACAAGAGAACCCTTTTGTGTAACATGGTCCCCCAATGTTTGGCGTAAAGCTTCGTGTAACAAATGAGTAGCAGAGTGATTCGCACGAATTTTCTTACGACGAACAATATCAATCATTAATTCTACACAATCAGACCTCGATGCCTGACCAGATTTCACCTCCCCAATATGGATAAAAACACCATCGCCCTTTCTTTGGGTATCATGCACCTTAAAAATAAAATTTTCACCAGAAATGATACCGCTATCACCAATTTGCCCACCAGATTCACCATAAAAAGGTGTCTGATTAACAACAAGCATAGCTTTCTGACCTGAAAAAATATGATCAACAATTTTACCATCACACACAAGAGCTGTAAGAATACCTTTCGCTGTCTCAGTTTCATAACCTAAAAATTCTGTGGCCCCCACTTGATCACGAACAGAAAACCAGATTTTCTCTGTTACAGCTTCTCCAGAACCAGACCAATTGGCACGTGCTTCCTCTTTTTGGCGTTCCATCGCTTTATCAAAAGCACCAACATCAACAGAGATTCCTCGACGACGAAGAACATCTTGCGTCAAATCAAGCGGAAAACCATAGGTATCATAGAGCTTGAAAGCAACTTCACCATTCAAATAGTCCCCTTCTTTAAGATCGGTACTTGCTTCGTTCAACAAACCAAGTCCTCGTTCAAGCGTTTTACGAAAACGTATTTCTTCTAACCTTAAAGTTTCTGAAACCAAAGATTCAGCACGCACCAACTCAGGATAAGCTTGTCCCATTTCGCGAATTAAAGCAGGCAAAAGTTGCCACATTAAGGGCTCTTTAGCACCAAGAAGATGCGCATGACGCATAGCACGACGCATAATACGACGTAAAACATATCCTCTTCCTTCATTAGAAGGAAGCACACCATCAGCAATCAAAAATGCAGATGAGCGAAGATGATCAGCAATGACACGATGGCTGGCAATAAAATCACCCTTTGCCTCAATCCCTGTAATTTCTTCTGACGCGTCAATTAATGCACGAAAAAGATCAATGTCATAATTATCATGAACGCTCTGTAAAACAGCTGCAATACGCTCTAACCCCATACCGGTATCAATAGAAGGATGAGGTAAGTTAACACGTTCTTCCTTGGAAACTTGCTCATACTGCATAAAAACAAGATTCCAAATCTCAATAAAGCGATCCCCATCTTCATTAGCACTTCCAGGAGGACCGCCCCAGATTTCATCACCATGATCATAAAAAATCTCCGAACAAGGCCCACAAGGGCCTGTTTCTCCCATCGACCAAAAATTATCAGCCGTCGCAATACGAACAATTTTTTCATCTGGAAGACCAGAAATTTTACGCCAAAGTTCAGCAGCAACATCATCACTCTGATAAACTGTCACCAACAATTTATCTTTTGGCAGGCAAAATTCCTTTGTTAAAAGATTCCATGATAAAAAAATAGCTTCTTCCTTGAAATAATCACCGAAAGAAAAATTACCCAGCATTTCAAAAAATGTATGATGGCGCGCCGTATAACCAACATTATCAAGATCATTATGCTTTCCACCCGCACGAACACATTTTTGTGCCGTTGTTGCCTGCGTATAAGAAGGTTGTTCAAGTCCAGTAAAAACATTTTTAAACTGCACCATCCCTGCATTTGTAAACATAAGTGTAGGATCATTCCGCGGAACAAGCGGACTAGAAGAAAGAACTTTATGCCCATTACGATGAAAATAATCCAAAAATATTGACCGAATATTATTAACACTATTCATGTTGACACCTGCTCAATACAGCACAAAACCATAAAAGAAAAATCCCCCTCATTAAATCCTCTTCGACACGCATAGAGTCAATTTAATCAAAAATGGAATATTTGTTTTAAAAAATTGAGAAAAAAATGACTGCGTATTTAAAAACTCAAACAAAAAAACAGAAAAATCTTAAAGGAAAAAAATTATAGACGAAAAAAACGCCCCATCAAATGGCTTCATCACTTTCTATATTTTCTGACCCTGCATTTTCTAACAATTCAATCGCAATCAAACCAGCATTTTGGCGCAAAGCTGCTTCAATCTCTGTAGCTATTTCCACATGTTCACGTAAAAACTGCTTTGCATTCTCACGCCCCTGCCCTAAACGCTGAGAATTATAAGAAAACCATGCACCAGATTTTTCCACAACACCAACCTTGACACCCAAATCAATCAATTCACCTACTTTGGAAATACCTTCACCATAAATAATATCAAACTCAACCTGTTTGAATGGAGGTGCCAATTTATTTTTCACTACTTTAACGCGCGTCTGATTACCAACGATTGAATCCCTATCTTTAATGGATCCAATGCGACGAATATCTAAACGAACAGAAGCATAAAACTTTAAAGCGTTTCCACCCGTTGTCGTTTCAGGAGAACCAAACATCACACCAATTTTCATGCGAATTTGATTAATAAAAACAACCATACAGTTAGAGCGAAAAATTGCTGCGGTTAATTTTCGTAACGCTTTACTCATTAACCGAGCTTGCAATCCGGGCAAAGCGTCACCCATTTCACCGTCAATTTCTGCTCGCGGTGTTAAAGCTGCGACAGAATCCACAACAAGCACATCAACGGCACCAGAACGAACCAACGTTTCTGTAATTTCCAATGCCTGTTCACCGGTATCTGGCTGAGAAATGAACAAGTTTTCTAAATCAACACCAAGCTTACGCGCATAAATAGGATCAAGCGCATGCTCTGCATCAATAAAAGCACAAATCCCACCACCTTTCTGTGCCTCAGCAATAGCATGGAGAGCCAATGTTGTTTTCCCAGAACTTTCTGGTCCATAAATCTCAACAATACGCCCCTTCGGTAATCCACCAATCCCTAAAGCAATATCCAAGGATAACGACCCTGTTGGAATTGTTTCAATCTCAACAACCTGCTCTTTTTGCCCAAGACGCATAATCGAGCCTTTACCAAAAGAACGTTCAATTTGTGAGAGAGCAGCATCGAGAGCTTTTGTTTTATCCACGATTATATCCTTGACCGAATCCATAATAACCTAAAACTTTAGTGTACACTGTACTTTTAATTTAACTAAAGGCTTGAGTTTAGATTTTCACAGACTATTTCCATTCCTATCTCCACATTATGTCCATAAACATTCATGACCATCACAATAAAGAATTGGCATTGTTATCTTATGCCACATAATAAACTCCAATAAAGTAATATCTCTATGGGAGCATAGTTAACATATTTATATCTCTCTAGAAAAGGAACAATTTAATTTTAAACACAATGTTCTACAACCCTTCTGCTTATCCCTTTGATTAAATACTTGAGAAACTAAGAATTCTCCTGCTATTGATCACACAAAAAACGCATCATCAATCAACCTCATACCCTATTGCATCGAAGAACAAAACGCTATTGTGTTGCATATTCATGCACTTGATTTAAGAAACATCTCTCAAAACTTCCAAGCTCACTTCGTGACAACAACTATGAATGTGGTATACTGTAAGACCCTTTGACGCCACCATCTTTACTCTATAGAAGGAGCAAACTGGCACCATCACACTATTTATCATCCCCCAATGTTGCGACAGCTCTCGGCACTTGAGACGATTCATAAGAGGGATTTTTAGTCCTTTCTTGTACAGTTTTTATCACACGCTAATCCTGCTTGTAACATGCAAGCGAATAACTTGATTGCTTCAACAAATAACAAACTTGGGATGAGAGAAATTTACGGTATTTGAAACTTTCATTCAACTTACGAAACAGTCAATTATCATTATAAGCCAATATATTATTTAATAAAAACCAAAAAAATAAAGCAGCTTAAAAGTTGAATGACATATTTAAATTGGAAAAAATATGCAATTTTGGAGATATCAAAAAAAATCTCTACAAGCAATGCAATAAATGTTTAAAATATAAGCTAAATTTCTCATACAATAACATAAGAGATCAATAAAAAACGTATTTCAACTCAAATTTTATTTTGATCTTTACGTTTTTTGCGCAACTGTTGCCACCACTCAAGACGTTTCACAATTTCACGCTCAAAACCACGCTCAACTGGTTTATAATAACTCTGACGCCCAAGTTTTTCGGGAAAATATTCTTGTCCTGAAAAAGCATCTGGTTCATCATGGTCATAACAATAACCACTTCCATACCCTTCTTCCTTCATAAATTTCGTAGGAGCATTAAGAATATGCTTAGGAGGTGGTAAAGAGCCATTTTTGCGTGCACAACGCAGTGCTGCTTTATACGCAAGATATGCTGCATTTGACTTTGGCGCAGTTGCAACATAAAGACATGCTTGCGCCAAAGCCAATTCTCCTTCTGGTGATCCTAAATAATCAAAGGAATCTTTTGCTGCATTACAAATGACAAGAGCTTGAGGATCCGCCAAACCAACATCTTCAACGGCCATACGAACCAATCTTCGCCCAATATAGAGAGGATCTTCACCAGCATCCAACATACGTGCCAAATAATAAAGCGCAGCATCAGGATCAGATCCACGAACGGATTTATGCAACGCTGAAATGAGATTATAATGCCCATCTCGTCCTTTATCATAAATAGGCGCACGACGCTGAATAACTTTTTGCAAAGCAACAACATCAAGAATCTCTCCCAATGGTGCAATAGACCAAACTTCCTCTGCCAATGTTAACGCAACCCTCGCATCACCATCAGACATCTCTATCAAAACGTCTCTGGCATCATTATCCAAGGGAAGAGTTTTTCCCTCCACTTCTTCAGCACGCCTCAAAAGCATGTCCAAACTTTCATGATCATGAGAAAGAAATATTAAAACACGTGCACGCGAAAGAAGGGCAGCATTCAGTTCAAAAGAAGGATTTTCGGTTGTTGCACCTATAAGTACCACAGTACCCTCTTCCATCACAGAAAGAAAACTATCCTGCTGTGCACGATTAAACCGATGAATTTCATCAACAAAGAGAAGTGTTTTATCCCCAGATATAAAACGCCTCTGCGCAACTTCAAAAATCTTTTTAAGTTCAGAAACTCCTGTAAAAATAGCAGAAACCTGTTCAAACGCGAAATTTGTTTCAAGGGCTAACAAACGTGCAACGGTCGTTTTTCCCGTCCCTGGAGGTCCCCAAAAAATCATCGATCCAATTGAGCCTGTTGCCGCCATACGTGAAAGCAAACCATCCTCTCCAATCAAATGCTTTTGTCCCACAACATCATTGAGAGAACAAGGGCGCATTCTTTCTGCTAGTGGCTGATTTTTATTAACTTGAAAATCAAACGACGAAGTAAAAAAATCTTTCTTCAAAAAAAACCTCAACGAATAAATTGGCGAATATACATACCATCACGTTCATATTCCAATTGCCACATATTTGAGCGACCTTGCATAAGAACCTTTTTCAACTGATGAACTGTTTGAATTTTATGGCCATTTACAACACGTAGAATATCTCCTGACTGAAAAATTCCAGCAGCATTGCTCATTTCCTCAAGATTGGTAATCACAACCCCTTTTGCAGATATAGGAAGATGAAAACGTCGACTATTTTGCGGTGTTAAATCTAACACCTCAGCACCAGCAAGAGGACTGTCACCCGTAATTTTTTCAGATTTTAAAAATGCAGTTTCTGATATCGATGAAACTGTTATTTGTGTTTTTAAAGTTTTTCCACTTCGTAAATATTCCAAAGCAAGACTATGCTCAACGTCAGCTGTCATCAAACGATACCCAAGACTATCTGGGCTGTCAACGCGTACCCCCTGCACACTCAAAATAACATCACCTACTTTCAATCCAGCTTTTTCAGCAGGACTATCTTTGATAACTTCAATAATCAGAGCACCATAGGGACGTTCTAAACCTAAACCACCAGCAATATCAGGTGTAACATTTTGAAAAGAAGCCCCAATATAAGGCGGCACAAAATATTTTCCACCGCGTTTAACAGTATCAAGCATTACTTTTACAAGATTAACTGGAATAGCAAAACCAATCCCTACAGAACCACCGGAACGCGAATAAATAGCCGTATTAATTCCGATTAACTGACCTTTCATATCAATTAAAGCGCCACCAGAATTCCCTGGATTAATGGCTGCGTCTGTTTGAATAAAAAAGTCAAAATCAGAAATCCCAACACGTGTACGCGCTTGCGCTGAAACAATACCACTTGTAACTGTTTGACCAACACCAAAAGGATTACCAATAGCAAGAACAAGATCACCAACTTCAACAGTATCAGAATTTCCCAAAGAAAGAACTGGAAATTGAGCATCTTTTTCCTTAACTTCAAGAATTGCAATATCAGTTGCTTCATCTTTGAGCACGACCTTACTCTCAAACTCCCGTCCATCAGAAAAAGCCACTTTAATTTCGCTTGCATCTTTAATGACGTGGTAATTTGTAACGATCAAACCACGTGCATCAACAATCACCCCTGATCCTAATGACGATTGCTTACGAACAGGAAATTTATTTTGAAAACGACCAAAAAATTGCTCAAAAAATGGATCGCCTTCAAAAGGTGATCTAGCTCTAATTTGTCGAGCTGCATAAATATTTACAACAGATGGAACTGTCTTTTTAACTAAAGGAGCAAATGAAAGAGTGATTTCTGTTTGTGTTTGAGGAACATGAGCATATACATGATCAAATGATATCTGCATCATAATTACAAAAAAAATCCGCACCCAAAAAGAACACCTCATAATCCACTCCTTATAAAATCAGCACATTCTGTTGAAGATTAATAGAATAAAAAAATGTATCCCCGCAAATTAAGGACCTCTATTAATATTTCATAATAGAGAATAAAAACAACCTATTTGAACAATAAATATTATAAAAATAAGATAATTCAATATTCTATAATTTTCTCTTTGCACCTATTTCTCAACTAAAACAAACTTAAAAATGCTCACAAAAAAACCGCCCAAGACAAGGCGGCCTTTAAAAATCCAACAGAATAAAAAACTCTACGAAGATGTTCCCTTTTCATTCTCAGAAGCTTCCATGCGAGCACGATCCCCAGCACCCTTCGCTTCAACATCACGATCAACAAATTCTATAACAGCCATGGGCGCATTATCACCGGTACGAAACCCCGCTTTCATAATACGCAAATACCCACCGTTGCGTGATGCATAACGTGGCGCAAGCGTATCAAATAATTTCGCAACCTTTCCTGCATCACGAAGTGCTGCAATAGCTTGCCGACGCGCATGCAAACCACCACGCTTACCAAGAGTAACAAGTTTTTCAACAATAGGACGAATTTCTTTAGCTTTTGGAAGCGTTGTCACAATCTGCTCATGCTCGATCAACGAAGTTGCCATATTTGCAAACATCGCTTTACGGTGACTGGCAGTACGGTTCAACTTGCGTCCTGACTTACTATGGCGCATAAGCCCTCTCCTTAAATTCTAATTTTAATATTGATCTTCATAACGTTTTGCAAGATCATCAATGTTTTCAGGCGGCCACGCAGGAATCTCCATCCCAAGATGTAAACCCATACACGCCAAAACTTCTTTAATCTCATTCAACGATTTTCGACCAAAGTTCGGTGTCCGAAGCATTTCAGATTCTGTTTTCTGAATCAGATCACCAATATAGACAATATTATCATTCTTAAGACAATTTGCCGAACGAACTGAAAGTTCTAATTCATCCACTTTTTTGAGAAGAGCAGGATTAAAAGAAAGCTCAGAATCAGCCTCTTCAACAGGCTCCTTCTGTGGCTCTTCAAAGTTAATAAATAAAGATAATTGATCCTGAAGAATGCGTGCTGCAAAAGCAACAGCATCCTCACCATTAACAGCACCGTTTGTTTCAATCGTGAGCGTTAATTTATCATAATCGAGAACTTGACCTTCGCGTGTATTTTCTACTTTATAAGATACCTTACGGATCGGTGAATAAAGACTATCAATTGGAATAAGCCCTATACGTGCATCATCAACACAATTACGATCAGATGGAACATACCCCTTTCCTGTGTTGACAATAAATTCCATACGAATTTCAGCTTCTTCATCAAGAGTACAAATAACATGATCTGGATTTAGAATTTCCATATCCCCAACTGTACTGATATCTCCCGCTTTCACAACACCAGGCCCCTCTTTATAAACGACGACACGTTTAGGACCTTCTTCTTCCATACGAAGCGCAATTTCTTTTATATTCAGAATAATATCCGTAACATCCTCACGCACACCTGGAATCGATGAAAATTCATGCAAGACACCGTCAATCTGCACAGCAGTAATAGCAGCACCACGAAGAGAAGATAACAAAACGCGACGAAGCGCATTTCCTAACGTTAAACCAAAACCACGCTCAAGAGGTTCAGCAATCACACTTATAATATTTGGATTATCATGTGCACATGATTCAACCTTATTGGGTTTAATAAGTTCCTGCCAGTTTTTCTGGATCATATTTTTATTCCCGTTCTTTAGTTCCGTTACCATTCAATCGTAACGACCAATGTGAACATCAGAGAAATCTCCGACAACAAAAAACAACACCCAATTAAACACGCCGCCTTTTCCGCGGACGACATCCATTATGAGGAATTGGTGTTACATCGCGAATAGAAGTAATGACAAAACCAACAGATTGCAATGCTCGTAGAGCAGATTCACGCCCTGATCCAGGTCCACAAACTTCAACTTCCAAAGAACGCATACCATGCTCTTGCGCTTTTCTTGCACAATCCTCCGCAGCAACTTGAGCAGCAAAAGGTGTCGATTTACGCGCACCTTTAAACCCCTGAGCTCCCGCAGATGACCAAGCAATTGCATTACCCTGAGCATCAGTAATAGTAATCATTGTGTTATTAAATGTTGAATTAATATGAACAACACCCGATGAAATATTTTTACGTTCGCGACGACGAACACGTGTGGCTTCCTTGGCCATAATTTCCCTTTCAACGATCTCATCACTGCCGTAACATCAGCAGCTCCACCTTTTTTCCTTGTCAAACAAATCAAACAAGAAAAAGAATATATAAAAACCTTCCACAAAGGCCCTTATTTCTTCTTACCGGCGATTGCCTTAGCCGGACCTTTACGCGTACGAGCATTCGTATGTGTACGCTGTCCTCGGACAGGCAAAGACCGGCGATGACGCAATCCTCGATAACAACCAAGATCCATCAAACGCTTAACATTCATAGCAACCTCACGACGAAGATCACCTTCAACTTGATACCCCTGATCTATTGCCTCACGAATCTGCAGCACCTCAGCATCTGAAAGCTCATGCACACGACGCCCCAAAGGAATGCCAACTCTTTCAATAATTTCTTGAGCAAATTTTGGTCCAATCCCGTGGATATATTGAAGCGCAATAATTACACGCTTATTTGTCGGGATATTGACGCCAGCAATACGAGCCACGCCTACTCTCCTTAGTTATTTTTGACAAATTGTTATAAAATACCTGATATACCTTACAGAAAAAAATAGACTCAGAAAAAAATTCTTCCGAATCCTATTATTTCACTAAAATAAATTAAATTTACTTTTGATAGATTTCATCTCAAAAGTCAACTCTTTTCATTTATTTCTAAAAAAAAATCTCATGAAAGAAACCCTCTAATCATACGTGTCACTTCAGCAACACCAATCATTCCATCAATAACCTTCAACATTCCCCTCTCTGAATAAAATTTTGATAAAGGAGCTGTTTTTTCACGATATTCTACTAATCTTTTTGCAAAAGCAACAGGATTGTCATCTAAACGAACCTGTCCACCAGCCGCTATTGTTTCTTCAACGCGCTTCTTCATACGTTCAATCAACACGTCTTCATCAACACACAACTCAATAACAGCATTAAGCTGCGTATTTTTTGAATCCAGTATCTGTTGCAACGCTTCTGCCTGTCCTACAGTTCGCGGATATCCATCCAAAACAAAACCGTTTACACAATCAGCTTCATCAATCCGATCTGATACGATTTGATTAACAATACTATCAGGTACCAAAGCACCAGAACTTATAATAGCTTTAGCTTTTTTACCAATCTCCGTTTCTTTGGCAATCACCTCACGCAACATATCCCCTGTTGATAAATGAGGAATGCTATATTCCTCAGTCAACATTTTTGCTTGCGTACCTTTTCCCGCTCCAGGAGGACCTAAAAGAATAACTCTCATCGATTCCTTCTACCTCCACGAAGTTTTGATTTTTTTATCAACCCTTCATATTGGTGGGCAACAAGATGCCCCTGAATTTGAGCAACCGTATCAAGTGTAACAGTAACAACAATCAACAAGGATGTTCCCCCAAGATAAAAAGGAACCTGTAATGCAGATATCATAAATTCAGGTAACAAACAAACCAAGATAATATAAAGTGCCCCCACAACAGTAATACGCGTCAAAACGTAATCAATATATTCGGCTGTACGCTCACCTGGACGAATCCCTGGAATAAAACCAGAATGTTTTTTCAACTGATCTGCAGTATCACTTGGATTAAACACAATAGCTGTATAAAAAAAGCAAAAAAACGCCATTAAAAATGCATAAACAATCATATAAAGTGGCTGTCCATGACCAAGAGCATAAGAAATCTCCTGAACCCATTGTGGCATTTTATCAGAAAAATTATTAATAGTGGCAGGCAATAATAATAAAGATGAAGCAAAAATAGGTGGAATAACACCAGCAGTATTCAACTTTAAAGGAAGATGCGACATATCTCCTTGAAACATTTGATTACCGACCTGACGTTTCGGGTATTGGATAAGAATTCGCCGTTGCGCACGCTCTATAAAAACAATAAGCCCAATAACCAAAACAGCAATAAGAACGATTCCTATTAAAAGAAAAGTTGATAAATCAGCCTGACTATGAGCTGTCAAAAGCTGAGCAAAAGTAGAAGGAAAGTTGGCTACAATCCCTGTAAAAATGATAAGAGAAACCCCATTACCAATACCACGTGACGTAATTTGCTCGCCAAGCCACATAAGAAACATCGTTCCGCCAACAAGCGTAATAACAGAAGAAATACGAAACATAAGACCTGGTTCTAAAACAATTTGAAGCCCCGACCCTATACCGCTTTCAAGCGCAACCGCAATACCAAAAGCTTGTAGGATTGCCAATACGACTGTTACATAACGCGTATATTGATTGATAATCTTACGACCTAAATCCCCTTCTTTTTTAAGAGTTTCCAAAGAAGGAATAATAGATGTTAACAATTGCACAATAATAGATGCCGATATATAAGGCATGATACCCAGCGCAAAAATAGCCATACGCCCAACGGCACCTCCAGCAAACATATTAAAGAGTCCTAATACACCCGACGCGTGATGTTCAAATGTTTGACGCAAAGCATCGATATTGATACCTGGAAGAGAGATGTAAGTGCCAAAACGATATACAAGAAGCGCCAACAGAGTAAACCAGATACGTTTCTTTAATTCAGTTGCACGCGAAAAGGTGCCGAAGTTTATATTGGAAGCAAATTGCTCTGCTGCTGATGCCATAAAACGTCTCCACTTTACACTCCAGTTCTTTAAATCACAGAAGTATAATCCTAAAATTCATATATGCATACATAAACAAATGCAGAACTTAAACAATTCTCCACAAAAGATCCCACAAAACAGATATCATTCTTCTTTAGGTCTCTATTCATATTAAAAAATTATCGAGCAATATCAGGAAGAATAACCTGACCACCCACTTTTTCAATCTTAACACGAGCAGCTTGTGAAGCACCAGAAACATGAAAGGTAATCTTAGTTTTCAAATCACCAGCAGAAAGAAGACGAACCCCATCTTTTTCACGACGAATAATACCAGCCTCTTTCAAAGAAACCATATCAACAGGCTTTTCAATATTCAACTTACCTGCATCAACTGCCAACTGAATACGTCCTAGTGAAACTTCATTGTAGGTTTTAGCAAAGAAATTCCTAAATCCACGTTTTGGCAAACGACGATAGATAGGCATTTGCCCACCTTCAAAACCATTAAGGGAAACACCAGAACGTGACTTTTGCCCTTTTACACCACGACCACCAGTCTTACCCATACCGGAACCAATACCACGCCCAACACGCTTACGATTTTTTGTTGCGCCTTCGCAATCACGCAGTTCATTGAGTTTCATATCTAATACTCCCGCAACCCTTAACCTTCATCTATAACGCGAACAAGATGCCGAACCCGAGCAATCATACCCCGCACACAAAGTGTATCATCTAAAACGCGCCGACGACGCATTTTATTTAGTCCAAGCCCCTTTAAGGTTGCACGCTGAATCTGTGAGTTTCGAATAGGGCTTCCAATTTGTTCCACAGTCACAGTTTTACCACTCTGAGATTTTTTCTGAACCATTTCCTAATTCCTTTTCTGATAATCTCAGAAACTACCCTTCTAGGTCGACTAAATGGCGACGACGCGCCTGCAAAGTCGAATACTTTATACCACGTTGAGCAGCAATATCTCTAGGATGCACTTGATGTTTCAATGCATCAAATGTTGCACGAACCATGTTATAAGGATTCGACGATCCTAGTGATTTTGCAACGACATCCTGCATACCAAGAGCTTCAAAAATAGCACGCATCGGTCCCCCAGCAATAATACCAGTACCAGCAGAAGCCGAACGTAGCAAAACACGCCCAGCTCCGTGACGACCTTCAAGATCATGATGCAATGTACGCCCAGACCGAAGCGGAACATAAATCATCCCACGTTTTGCAGATTCCGTTGCTTTACGAACGGCTTCTGGAACTTCACGGGCTTTACCATGTCCAAAACCCACACGCCCTTTTTGATCTCCAACGACAACAAGAGCGGCAAAACCAAAACGCCGACCACCCTTTACAACTTTAGCAACACGATTGATATGAACGAGCCTATCGACAAATTCATTATCGCGTTCTTCTCTCTCACCACGTTCTTTTTGTGCCATTCCTCATTCCTTTTTCTTTTCCGGAAGCACGATAACAAAGTCCCTCATCAAACTGGAAGAACTTAAACGAAATACTCTAAACTCTCCTTACTCATTCATAAATAAGAAATTTTAGAAATTCAAACCACCTTCACGAGCAGCTTCAGCTAAAGCTTTGACGCGACCATGGTACACATACGCTCCACGATCAAAAACCACCTCATTAACACCCGCTTTCTTCGCACGCTCAGCAATTAACTTACCAACAGCAAAGGCCGCCTTTTTATCAGCACCACTCTTTAACGATTTTTTCAAATCACTTTCAAGAGTAGAGGCTGAAACAAGTGTACATCCCCGCAAATCATCGATAACTTGAGCATAAATATTCTGATTTGAACGATAAACACTAAGCCGAGGACGATCATGAGAAACCATTTTAATTCTACGACGAACACGCCTTGCACGACGTTGGATAATGTCCTTAGATGAAACCATAATACAAAATCCTTATTTCTTTTTACCTTCTTTACGGAAGATACGTTCATCTGCATGCTTAACACCTTTACCTTTATAAGGCTCAGGCCTACGATACTCACGAATCTCCGCTGCAACTTGTCCAACTTGCTGTTTATCAATTCCAGAAACAACAATTTCCGTTGGCTTAGGAACAGTCACAGTAACACCCGACGGAACTTTATAAACCACATCATGCGAAAAACCCAGAGATAGTTGAACATCCTTACCCTGCAAAGCAGCACGATAACCAACCCCATTAATCTCCAACCTCTTTTCAAAACCATCTTTCACACCACAAAAAATGTTCTCAATCATTGAGCGCGACATACCCCATTTAGAACGCGCATCTTTTGACTGATCCCGCGGCATAACTGATATGATATTGTCCTCAAGTTTGACTAAGACTTCATCATTGACGACGTAACTCAGCTCACCTTTTGGACCTTTTGCCTTAACCAGCTGACCTTCAACAGTAGCAGTAACTCCAGAAGGAATTGAAATGGGTTTCTTTCCAATACGAGACATTGTTCTAACCTACTTTTTCTTCCGTTTTCTTGACATAACTTAGAAAACACGACAAAGGAGTTCTCCACCAACATTCTGTTCACGCGCCTCATGATCTGCCATGACGCCTTTAGGAGTCGATAAAATCGAAATACCAAGGCCATTTGCCACCTGAGGAAGTGACTTAGCAGAAACATACACACGACGCCCTGGCTTTGATACACGTGAAATCTCACGAATAGCAGCCAGCCCTTCAAAATACTTCAATTCGATTTCAATTTCAGCTTTTCCATCACCTAAATTAATTCGATTATATCCGCGAATATAACCTTCCGACTGAAGAACATCAAGAACGTGTGCACGAAGCTTCGAAGCTGGAGTAACTACTTTACCTTTTTTACGACCAAGTGCATTACGAATACGTGTTAACATATCACCAAGAGGATCTGACATAGACATTAAATAATCTCCTCTTACCAACTAGACTTTACAATACCAGGAATATAGCCAATAGAGCCAAGCTCACGCAACGCAATTCGCGACATTTTTAATTTACGATAATAAGCCCGCGGACGACCTGAAACCTCACAGCGATTACGAATACGAACTTTCGAAGAATTACGCGGCAACTCTGCCAACTGAACAGAAGCTTTAAAACGTTCTTCAAGAGAAACCTTCTGATCCATAACTATTGCTTTCAAACGTGCACGACGAGCAGCATAGCACTTTACCATCAACTCACGACGCTTATTTTTTTCAACGGCACTTACTTTGGCCATAATTTCACCTCACTACGCTTGCCGTTACGAACGAAAAGGAAAATTAAAAGCACGCAATAACTCACGAGCTTCATCATCCGTTTTTGCTGTCGTACAAACAATAATATCCATGCCCCAAATTTGATCAACTTTATCATAGTTGATTTCTGGAAACACAATGTGTTCTTTAATACCCATAGCAAAATTGCCACGACCATCAAAACTCTTTGGATTTAAACCACGAAAGTCACGAACCCGCGGAAGAGCAATCGTCACAAGACGATCTAAAAACTCAAACATACGATCTTTACGCAATGTAACTTTAGCCCCAAGAGGCATTCCTTCACGAACCTTAAAGGTCGCAATAGAATTACGCGCACGCGTAACAACAGCCTTCTGACCCGTTATTAGCCCTAAATCCTCAGCAGCAAGGGAAGGTTTCTTGGAATCAGCAGTTGCTTCACCTATCCCCATATTTATTACAACTTTATCAATCCGCGGAATTTGCATTGCATTTCTGTAATTAAACCTCTCTTGAAGCACTTTACGAATCACTTCAAAATAATGCGCTTTCATACGCGGTATTTGTCTTTCCTCAGCCATTAATCAACTCTCCCGAACGCTTGGCAAAACGAACCTTATTACCATCTGCATTCACACGAAAGCCTACACGTGTAGGCCTACCATCTTTAGGATCAGCAATCGCCAAATTAGACAGATGAATCGGAGCTTCTTTAGAAATAATTCCAGCTTCTTGCTTCTGCGTTTGACGTTGATGACGTTTAATCATATTAATCCCACGAACAAAAGCCTTATTCTCTTTTGGACTAACCTTAATTACTTCACCACTACATCCTTTATCCTTACCGGACAAAACAACAACTTTATCACCTTTTCGAATCTTCTGCATAACATTTACTCCTTACAGAACTTCAGGAGCAAGCGAGATGATCTTCATATGATTCCTACCACGCAATTCACGGGGAACAGGTCCAAAGATACGAGTACCGATCGGCTCTTTTTTATTATCCACCAAAACCGCAGCATTACTATCAAAACGAATGACACTACCATCTGCGCGACGAATATCCTTAGCAGTACGAACCACAACAGCTTTCATAACATCACCTTTTTTAACACGTCCACGAGGAATTGCATCCTTAACCGAAACAACAATAATGTCACCGACCGAAGCATATTTCCGCTTTGAACCGCCTAACACTTTGATGCACATGACACGACGCGCTCCAGAATTATCAGCAACGTCGAGGTTTGTTTGCATCTGAATCATGACTGGCCACCTTCTCTTAATACATATATCCGATTGTACCTTTTACACACTCGGATTTGCCTGCCAAATAACGATAAAGTTATCGCCTTCAAATTTATCAATGATAACCACACTGTTAAATTCTAAAACAATAAGCTTAACTCATTACGCTACATTGTCTTTTACAACAATCCAACATTTATCTTTCGAAATTGGTCTAGATTCTTGAATAGAAACTTGATCCCCAATCTTAAATTGGTTGTTTTCGTCATGCGCTTTATAATTTTTAGACTGCCGAACAGTCTTCTTAAGAAGCGGATGAGAATAACGGCGTTCAACTTTGACAACAACAGTCTTATCATTTTTGTCGCTAATAACAACACCCTGCAAAACGCGTTTAGGCATCTCTTATTTCCTTAAACCTTACTTTCACTTATCTTTTGACGAAGAAAAGTTTTAATACGCGCAATATCACGACGAACTTGTCTAACGCGCGCAGTCTTTTCTAATTGACCTGTTGCTTTTTGAAAACGCAAATTAAATTGCTCTTTCTTTAACTTAGCCAATTCATCTTTCATTTGGTCGAGCGTTTGCGCCCGTAATTCTGTGGCTCTCATCGCTTAACCTCACTATTCAGCAATACGCTGGATGAAACGCGTTTTTATAGGCAACTTTGCAGCACCCAATCTTAGTGCTTCACGTGCAACATCCTCCGGAACTCCATCAAGCTCAAACATGACGCGCCCAGGAGCAACACGTGCAGCCCAATAATCAACACTTCCCTTACCTTTACCCATACGAACTTCAGTCGGTTTAGATGTAACCGGAAGATCTGGAAAAATACGAATCCACACACGACCAGAACGCTTCATATAACGTGTAATCGCACGACGGGCCGCTTCAATTTGACGAGCAGTGACCCGCTCCGGCTCAACAGCCTTCAAACCGTAGGCACCGAAATTCAAATCCGTACCACCCTTCGCAAAACCGTGAATACGGCCTTTGAACTGTTTACGGAACTTTGTGCGCTTTGGCTGCAACATTGTTCTCTACTCCAAATTTTAGTTCAATCTCAAAAACTAAGCATTTTCGCGGCGACGATTCGATGAAGAACCAGATTGATCAGCTTCCGTAGAACGACGTTCTGAAGCCATCGGATCATGCTCAAGAATCTCACCCTTAAAGACCCAAACTTTAATACCACAAATACCATAAGCAGTCTTAGCTTCTGCTGTACCGTAATCAACATCAGAACGCAAGGTATGAAGTGGAACACGACCTTCACGATACCATTCCATACGAGCAATTTCAGCACCACCAAGACGGCCAGAACAATTGATACGAATACCTTCCGCACCAAGACGCATAGCAGACTGAACAGCACGCTTCATTGCACGACGAAAAGCAACACGACGCTCTAACTGTTGAGCAATTGATTGCGCAATAATTGTCGCATCAATCTCCGGTTTACGAATCTCCACAATATTCAATGAAGTTTCAGCATCCGTCATTTCTGATAGCTTACGACGAAGCTTTTCGATATCAGCACCCTTTTTACCAATAATCAAACCAGGACGTGCAGAATGAATCGTAATACGACACTTTTTATGAGGACGCTCAATAACAACCTTAGAAATAGCTGCCTGTTTAAGCTCCTCAAGCACATATGAACGAATTTTCAAATCTTCATGAAGAAGGCGCCCATATTCACCACTATCAGCATACCAACGAGAGTCCCAAGTCCGATTAACACCAAGACGAAGTCCTATTGGATTGATCTTCTGCCCCATTACGCGGCCTCCACTTTTTCGGTAACTTCACGAACAATAACAGTAAGATGCGAAAATGGACGTTCAATTCTACTAGCACGCCCTCGACCACGAACATGAAAGCGCTTCATCACTATCGACTTACCAACATAAGCTTCCGCCACAACAAGCGAATCAATATCAAGATCGTGGTTATTTTCTGCATTTGCAATTGCTGATTCAAGCGTTTTTTTCACAGTAGCAGCAATACGCTTGCGTGAAAACATCAAATCAGCGAGCGCTACATTAACTCTTTTACCACGAATCATTGCAGCAACTAAATTAAGCTTCTGCGGACTAACACGAATTGTCCGCGTGACAGCTCTTGCTTCATTATCTTTAAGCTGGCGCGAAACTTTAGCTTTTCCCATTCCTACTTCCTCTTCGCTTTCTTATCGGCACCATGACCATAATAAGTTCGGGTAGGAGCGAACTCACCAAACTTATGCCCAACCATCTCTTCAGAAACAGAAACAGGAATATGCTTATTACCGTTGTAAACACCAAAAGTTAAACCAACAAATTGCGGTAAAATAGTAGAGCGACGACTCCATATTTTTATAACTTCGTTGCGCCCACTTGAACGTACCTTCTCTGCTTTACCAAGAAGATAGCCGTCAACAAACGGACCTTTCCACACTGAACGAACCACCTCAGACTACCTTTCTCATTTCTTGCGTTGATGACGCGTACGCATAATAAATTTATCAGTAGCTTTATTGGAGCGCGTACGCTTACCTTTCGTAGGTTTACCCCAAGGAGATACTGGATGGCGCCCCCCCGATGTACGACCTTCACCGCCACCGTGTGGATGATCAACGGGGTTCATAGCAACACCACGAACATGTGGACGCTTACCACGCCAACGTGACCGACCTGCTTTACCATCATTAATATTCCCATGATCAGGATTTGAAACAGCGCCAACAGTTGCAAAACAGCTACTCGGAACCAAACGCTGCTCACCAGAATTTAAACGAAGAATAGCCATGCCATGATCTCGTCCAACCAACTGCGCATAAGCACCTGCTGAACGTGCAATCTGCCCTCCTTTTCCTGGCTTCATCTCAACATTATGAATAATTGTACCTACAGGCATATTAGCAAGAGGCATAGCATTACCTGGTTTAACATCCACATTTAAACCAGCCATAACAGAATCACCGACACCAAGACGCTGTGGTGCAAGAATATAACTCAATTGCCCATCCTCATAGCGGATTAAAGCAATAAAAGCGGTACGATTAGGATCGTATTCTAAACGCTCAACCTTTGCTGAAACATCACGTTTAAGACGCTTAAAGTCGACAAATCGATAACTACGTTTATGTCCACCACCCTGAAAACGAGCAGTAACACGACCGCGATTATTACGTCCACCCTTTGAAGACAAACCTTCTGTTAACATCTTTACAGGTTTTCCCTTATAAAGACAAGAACGTTCCACAATAACAAGCTGACGCTGCCCAGGTGTCATTGGATTAAATTGCTTAAGTGCCATTATTCCTATCTCCGAGCCTCTTAAAGACCTGTCGAAACGTCGATAGTCTGACCACTGGCCAGAGTTACGATCGCTTTTTTGACATCACTCTGCCGACCAACTATACCTTTGAAACGCTTCACTTTACCCTTACGGACTATCGTGTTAACTGCTTTAACTTTTACGCTAAAAAGCGCTTCAATAGCAGCCTTAATCTCAGGCTTCGTCGCTTTCGGCGCGACATTAAAAGCAACTTGATTATACTCAGAAATCATAGTCGCCTTTTCAGTAATAACTGGACTAATAATTATATCATAATGGCGAAGATCTGTCATTTAAAACGCTCCTCAAGAGCCTCAATAGCTGCTTTTGATAAAACAAGTTTGCTGCGACGCAAAATATCATAAACATTAATTCCCTGAATAGGCAAAATGTCAATATTAGGGATATTAGAGGCTGCACGAAAAAAGTTAATATCAATCTCTTTACCACCAATCAAGAGAGCGTTATTAAATCCAAGCTTAGAAAAATGAGAAACAAGCATTTTCGTTTTAGCATCCTTAACAGTCAACTCATCCACAACAATTAAATCTTTTGCTTTTAATTTTGCAGATAAAGCAAGACGTAACCCAAGAGCACGAATCTTTTTAGGAAGATCATGCGCATGGCTACGAACCACCGGTCCATGTGCCTTACCCCCACCTCTAAACTGCGGTGCACGTGCAGATGAATGTCGAGCACGCCCAGTTCCTTTCTGCTTAAACATTTTTGCCCCTGTTCGCGACACATCAGAACGACCTTGGGATTGATGACTTCCCTGCTGACGACGTGCAAGCTGCCAACGAACAACACGTTGCAAAATATCCTCACGCGGTACAAGATCAAAAATAGCTTCAGAAACCTTTAATTTGCCAGCTTCATTACCATCAAGAGTTTTAATTACAAGATCCATTATTAGGCTCCCTCAACTTCAGAGGTTTCCGTCACCGGAGTAACCATTTCCGCTTTCTCCTTCACAAGACGGCGAATACCAGCAGGCTTTGGAGCATTATCAGGAAGACGCTTCTTCACAGCATCCCGTATCAAAATCCAAGAACCTTTAGAACCAGAAACAGCACCACGCACTAAAATTAAACCACGCTCACTATCAGTGGAAATAACTTCAATATTCTGTGTTGTTACACGCACTTGCCCCATATGGCCAGCCATTTTTTTGCCTTTAAAAACTTTACCAGGATCTTGGCACTGCCCTGTAGAACCATGAGCACGATGTGTGATCGAATTACCATGGGAAGCACGATGCCCACCAAAGTTATGTCGTTTCATAACACCAGCAAACCCCTTACCAATACTGGTACCAGTCACATCAACTCTTTGTCCTGGAACAAAATGTTCCACTGTAATCTCAGTACCAACATCAAGAAGATTGTCGGGACTGACACGAAACTCTGCTATTTTGGCTTTAGGCTCAACAGAAGCCTTAGCAAAATGTCCACGAAGAGCTTGTGAAGTATTCTTAACCTTAGCAAAGCCTACACCTAATTGAACAGCAGTATAACCATTCTTTTCAACTGTACGCTGAGCAACGACTTGACAATTCTCCAAACGAAGTACCGTCACCGGCACATGCTCACCAGCATCATTATAAATACGGGTCATGCCCAGCTTCTGTGCTATTACACCTGAACGCATCGGGTCTGTTCCTTCTGTCCTCAAACCTCAGAGCTTAATTTCTACATCCACACCAGCAGAAAGATCGAGCTTCATAAGCGCATCCACTGTTTGCGGCGTTGGATCAACAATGTCAAGAAGACGCTTATGTGTTCGCATCTCAAACTGCTCACGACTTTTCTTATCGATATGCGGTCCACGATTGACCGTAAACTTCTCAATCCGCGTCGGAAGCGGAATGGGACCACGGACATTTGCACCGGTACGTTTAGCAGTCGATACAATCTCACGCGTCGACGTATCAAGAATTCTATGATCAAACGCTTTCAAGCGAATGCGAATATTCTGACTGTTCATGCTCTTTATTTCCCTGTTATACAAAGTGCCTTCAATAATCAAAGCACTCAACAAGCATTATTTATTCAATGATCTTAGAGACGATACCGGCACCAACAGTACGACCACCTTCACGAATAGCAAAAC